>NZ_JBVHLF010000051.1:35848-56299 GCF_055559155.1 Kitasatospora sp. NPDC024654 | reverse complement strand
ACCCTCCCCCCTCCTCCCCTCCCCCCCCCCCCCCCGCTCCCCCTCCCCCCCCCCCCCCCACCCCCCCCCCACCCCCCCCCACCCCCCCTCCTCCCCCCCCCCCCCCCCCCCCCCCCCCCCCCCCCCCCCCCCCCCCCCCCCCCCCGACGGCCACTTCACGTGGGCGACGCGGGCAACCTGGAGGGCGTTCCCGGTCCTTGCGGTGGGCCTTGGCGGCGCCGGGGTTGTTCGGCTGGAAGAGACGAACTTGCCCACGGTGAGGTTCGCCCGAGCGAGGTCTCCCGCCGACGCGCATGGCTGGGCCGGCCGGTTTCGCACCGGTCTCGGTCGTTGGCCCGTCCGGTGCCCGGTCTCCATCCGGTCGAGGGCGACCGGCGGCATCGGCCCATGATGGACCGAAGAGTCCAGAACCTGCGATGATGGCCGCGTGAACCAGGGACTGACTGCGAAGGGCCGAGCGACCCGGCAGCGGATCGTCGTCGCCGCCGCCCGACTGGTCAGGGAGCGGGGAGCCGGCGAGACGTCCCTGGACGACGTGCGCGCGGCGACCGCGACCAGCAAGAGCCAGCTCTTCCACTACTTCCCCGGTGGGCGCTCCGACCTCCTCGCCGCCGTCGCGGAGCACGAGGCGGGCCAGGTGCTGGAGTTCCAGCAGCCCCACCTCGGCGACCTGTCGACCTGGGAGTCGTGGCAGGCCTGGCGGCAGGCGGTGGTCGACCACTACGCGGAACTGGGCCCGCGCTGCCCCCTCGGGAGCCTCACCGCCGAGTTGGGGAAGTCCTCGGAGCAGGCCCGGGCGATCGTCTGCGCGCTCTTCGACGAGTGGGAGGCGGCCCTGACCCGTGGGGTGCAGGCGCTCACCCGCCTCGACCCCGCGGCCTCGGCGCAGTCCGCGCGGGGCATCCTGACCGCTCTCCAGGGCGGCATCATGATGCTCCAGGCGACCGGTCGCACCGACTACCTCGAGGCGGCGCTGGACGCCACGACCCGCCCGTTGCGGGCCGCGGTAACCGCGACCTAGCGGCCCGTCGGGACAGTCCTGTCGTGCTCGCCGACGCCCAGCCGGACTTCGTCCGCTCCGGTGCGGTCGGACCCGCCTTCCGGGCACCACGTGACGTGGTGGTGTGTGACATGCCGCTTTCGGAGCAGTAGGAGTCTCCAGGCCGTTCGGCCGTCACGCCGCGCTTGTTGATCACGGTCGGGGGTCAGGGAGAGGATCCGTCGGACCCATCGCGAGCAGGAGCTGTCGGGACGGCCGGGCTGTCGTGCGCGCAGCACACCACCCCGGTGCTTGGCGAGCCGATTCCCCCCGGCCTCGAAACTGACGATACATCATGTTTGGTTGACGGCTTTCGCGGAACGTCGCCCAGCCCGGCTGGCGAGGCACTAACGTGCCGCACGGTGCCGCGCGGGGCGGTGCCGAAGGGGGTGGATGCGAAGATGAAGTCTCTTGTGCACAAGGCTCATTGGGCTGTCACGGGGCTGGCCCTGGCAGCCCTGATAGGGCTCACGGGCGGAGCCGGCGTGGCGAGGGCGGACGCGCCGGTCTCCGGCACGGCGGGCACTGTCACCGTCGGTGTGAGCGAGCCCGTTCCGGTGGTCAGCCCGGACGGCGCCACCGCCTACGTGGCGGTGATCGACGGGAACGACCGTCTGACGCTGCAGAAGGTCGATACCCAGGGTGACACGGTCACCGGCCAGATCATCCTCGGGCCCGCGCAGTTCGGCGCGTC
Organism: Kitasatospora sp. NPDC024654; assembly: GCF_055559155.1. Lineage (NCBI taxonomy): Bacteria > Bacillati > Actinomycetota > Actinomycetes > Kitasatosporales > Streptomycetaceae > Kitasatospora > Kitasatospora sp. NPDC024654. The sequence goes on along the minus strand of NZ_JBVHLF010000051.1, from coordinate 54,566 downwards.
CCTGGCGCTCGACAGGCACGGCTCACAGCTCTACGTGCTCAACGGGCAGGAGCTCTCGGTGGTCGACACCGGTTCGCTGACCGTCCTGGCCACCGTCCCGCTGCCGGCCCAGCCCAGCCGGCTGGACCCCGGGGCTGCCCGAGGGCATGGCGCTCAGCGCCGACGGCCGCACCCTGTACGTGTCGCAGAACGGCCCGGAGACCTACCGCCAGCAGGGCCAGGGCCGGGTGCTGGAGTTCGGTACGGCCCAGCGGGCGTTCACCACCAGCGTGCAGGTGGCGGCGAGCCAACTGGGCCAGCCGGTGCTCCGGCCGCACAGCCATGACCTGTACGTCAGTGGTGACAACAGCGTGCTCCACCTGAACACGGCCGGTGCCACGCCAACCGTGGTCGACACCGTCAAGGGCGCACCCGCCACCGGCTACTACGACCTGGCGTTCACCCCGGACGGCGGCAAGATCTTCGCACTCAGCGGCGGCGTCACCACCACCGCCGGCATGATCGACCCCGCCACCGACACCGTCACGGGCACCTTCGCCGTGACCGGCGTCAACGCCGCACTGAGCGACCTGCAGGTCAGCCCGGACGGCAGCACCCTCTTCATGCTCGACAACGACTACACGACCGCCGGCTCGGTCCTCGCCTTCGACACCACCACCGGCGCGGCCGTGCCGGGCGACACGGTCACCTCCGACGAGACCGAGCTCTACGGCCTCGCCGTGGGCCCCGACAACGACACCCTCTACCTCGGCGGCACCAGTGGCCAGACCGCCGTGCTGCAGATCGTGAACTACTGACCCGCGCAACCGGGCGGCCGTCGGACGTGTCCGGCGACCGCCCGGTTCTCGTCGTAGCGGCGGGTTGAGGGCCGCGCGCGCTCCGCTCCGCTGGTGTTGTCGTGGTGTTGTCGACCGCGGATCGATGCGCGCTCGCCCATTTTTGGACTTGACGGTCCATTTCCATCGCCTAGTATTGGACTACCTGGTCCAATCACCCTGAGGCGAACCACATGTCACCCTCACCGCTCGCGGACATCGATCAGATCCGCGACCTCAAGGCCCGCTGCTGCCGCTACGCGGACACCAAACAGTGGGACGCCGTGGCCGCGCTCTTCACCAACGACGCCGTGATGCGCTTCCACCGGGTGGACGGAAGCCTCGCCGACGAGGTACCGGCCGCCGAGTTCGCCCGCACCATCGGGGCGCGGGTCGGCGCGGGGCAGCCCGTCCACCACCTCTTCTCACACGAGATCACCTTCACCTCCGAGAGCACCGCCACGGGAGTGTGGGCCATGGAGGACCTCGTCCTCCACGACCGCGCTGCCCACCCGGAGGCGCCCTTCACCCGGCTGCACGGCTTCGGGCACTACCACGACGACTACCGCAAGGTGGACGGGAGCTGGCGCATCGCCGGCAGCCGGCTCACCCGGCTGCGGCTCGAACTCGTCGACTGACCCTCCCCCATCCCAGCCCCGCACCCGGCCACGCCCCGTTCTCACCGCGCCGACCCGAGCCGTACCGAACCGAAGGAAGCAGCACCGTGCCCAGCGCCACCGGATCCGGTCCCGCACCGGCCCCGTTCACCATCCACATCGCCCAGGAGGTCCTGGACGACCTGCGGCACCGCCTGCGGAGCACGCGCTTCGCGGCCGACCCCGACAACGACGACGAACGCTACGGCTTGAGCACCGCCCGTCTGCGTCCGCTGGTCGAGTACTGGGCGGACGGCTTCGACTGGCGGGCCGCGGAGGCGAGGCTCAACTCCTCCCGCCAGCACCGCCCGGATGTCGGCGGCAGCCCCCTGCACTTCGTCCACGAGCACGGCAGCGGCCCGGCGCCGATCCCACTGTTGCTGCTGCACGGCTGGCCCTGGACGCACCACCACTGGCACAAGGTCATCGGCCCGCTGACCGATCCGGCCGCCCACGGCGGTGATCCCGCGGACGCCTTCGACGTGATCGTCCCCTCGCTGCCCGGGTTCGGCTTCTCCACCCCACTGACCAACCCCCGGGAGAACTACGCCGACATGGCCGACCGCTTCCACACCCTGATGACCGACGTGCTCGGCCACCACCGGTACGGCGTCGGCGCGACCGACTACGGCGCGCTGGTGGGCGCCCGCCTCGGTCACAAGTACGCCGACTCGCTGTACGGCATCCACCTGGGCAACGAGATGCCGCCCACGATGTTCCAGGGCGACCGCTTCTGGGACCTGTCGGGTGGTCAGCGAACCGAGGACCTGCCGCCGGCGACACGGGCGCGGCTCAACCGGCGCAACGCCAGGTACGTGTCGCACGTCACCGCCCACCTCCTGGACGGGCAGACACTCACCCACGGCCTCAACGACTCGCCCGCCGGCCTGCTGGCCTGGGTCCTCAAGCGCTGGTCGACCTGGAGCGACCGGAACGCGGACTTCGAGGCCGAGTGGCCGGTCGACGACGTCCTCACCTTCGCCACGATCTTCTGGGTCAACGAGGCGATCGGCTCCTCGATCCGCGCCTACAAGAACGCGAACCTCTACCCGCCGGCGCCCGTCGACGACCGCGAGCCCTACGTACGGGCGCCGGCCGGCTTCACCTTCCTGCTGGGCGACTCCTCCCCCGGCGCGGAGACCGCCGAGGAACGCGTGGAGATCTTCAGGAACGGCGGAGCCCGGTTCTACGCGGACGTCCGCGACGTGAACGTCCATCAGAAGGGCGGCCACTTCGGCCCGTACGAGAATCCCGAGGCCTGGATCCACGACCTCCGCCGCACCTTCCGCGCGCTGCGCTGAGCCCGCGGGAACCACCGGCCACGGGCTCCCCCGGGAGGCGCCCACGCCGGCCACGGTGACCCGAGAGGCCGTCCCCGCCGCCCGTCAGGCACCCGCCTGGTTCCGGAACGGCAGTGGAACTGCCCCCGGTGGGACCGTGGGCCGTCAACTGCTCCGGCCTCCCCACCGAGCAGGACGCCCGTACCGCCGAGCTGTTCGCCCCGGCACCGGACAGTGCGGACGCCTACCGTGCCGCCCACCCGCACGCCACCCCGGAGGAGTTGCTGGAGACGGTATACCCCGACGCCGTCTTCCGGATGCCCTCAATGCTGTTGGCCGAGGCGAACGCCGCAGCCGGCGGCACCTCGTTCCTGTTCGAGTTGCGACTGGCCTCGCCGGCCTTGGGAGGAGTCCTGGGCGCCTGCCACAGCCTCGACGTCCCACTGGCGTTCGGCACGCTGGACAGCCCCACCGGGCGACAACTCCTCGGCGACCAGTCCGCCCCCGAGGCCCTCGCCGTGTCGCGGGAACTCCAGCAGGCGTGGGTCGGTTTCGCCACCACCGGTGACTCCGGATGGGCCGCCTACCACCCCGACCAGCAGCTCACACGCGTCCTGGACGCCGACTCGAAGACCCTGCCCTACCCCGAACAGGCCTCCCGCCGGATCTGGAAGGGCCGCGCCGCAGCCCCCTTCGATCTCGGATAGGACAGCGACCCGCACCCAGCCTCCTCGACCTCGCCGACCGAGGGATCGACCCCGACCGGCGTCGGCCCCGGGACTGCATCCGCTCCGAGCGGAAAACCGCTTTCCCACCTGCTCCGCACCCGGCAGACTCGCGACAATGACCGCACTGCGCGAGATCCGTGCCGACCACGACGCCACCACCATCACGCTCTACCAGGCCTACACCCCCGCCATCGCCACCGCGGCCGTGACGGCCGGCCGCTTCGTGCCGCCCTTCTCGCGCGGCCGGATGACCTGGATCAAGCCCAGCTTCCGCTGGCTGATGCATCGCAGCAACTGGGCCCGGAAGCCCGGTCAGGAGCGGATCCTGGCGGTGCGGATCACCCGTGAGGGCTGGGAGACGGCCCTCGGCCGGGCGGTCCTCACCACCGCCGACCCGGCGGCCGTCGCCACGGCCGCCGTGCACGTGCAGTGGGACCCGGAACGTTCGCTCTCCGGCGCCGCGCTCAATCACTACAGCATCCAGGTCGGCATCGGCCGGACCGTGATCGACGCCCTGGTGGACGACTGGACGGTCGACATCACCGACCTGACCCCGCGGGTGCGGAAGATCGCCGAGCTGGTCCGAGCCGGCCGCGGTACCCAGGCCGCACGGCTGCTGCCGCCCGAGCGGCCGTACCCGCTGACCCCCGGGGTGGCGAAACGGCTGGAGATGAGGTGAACCGCCCTACCTGGCGGTATTTCTGACGCCTCATCAACTCTTCCGCGAAGCGGGAAGTGCTGCTCGATCCGGGCATCGATGTCCGTGCGGCGTTTCGCCGACGCGCTGGTCACTCCCGGGGTGGGGTTCGGACCGCGCCGTCCGGGAGGACGCCGCCGCGCCCGACCGGACGGGCCCTCTCCGAGCACGATGGGGCCGGCTCCGCTGCGAGTGGTGCGCGGCAGGCGGTGGGCGGTGCTCTGGCACCGGCACCTGGCGTGTCAGCCGCTCGTCGGCGTGGCGGCGGGGGCTCCTGGCGGCAGGATCTCCTCCAAGGCCATTCGCTGACTCCGGTCGCGCCCAGCACCCGTTGATCCAGCGGGACTTCGCACGTAGGCGACATCCCCGAGCCGCTCCTGAAGCAACGCGCAGAAGCCGCCCGCCGCCCCGCTGTTCCGCGCGTGGTCGTCGGCGGAGATCAGCTGCCCGGCGTGCCGGCAGCGGGCCGGAGCGGCCCGATCACGTGTAGCAGTAGTCCAGGTTGCCCTGCTTGAAGTTGTAGGTGCCACTGGCCCAGGTGGCCTGCCCGGCGCTGTTGTAGAAGACGAAGTTGCCGTCGTTCTGCATCTCGGCATGGCCGCCGGGTGCGGGGTTGAGGGCGCCGATGGTGCAGACGATGCCGCCGGAGGCGTTCTCCAGCTTGATGTAGCCCGACTGCGACCAGTCCAGGTGCGTCACACCCTTGCCGTTCGTGCCCGAGGCCCAGAGCGGTGTGGTCGGCAGGTCCAGGGCCATCTTGTAGACGACCAGATTGCCGTCGGGCTGGAGGGTCACCAGCGCCGTCCAGCCGTCCGAGTCCTGGAACTGGTTGAGGGTCCAGTCGGGTTGGGCGAGGGTGAAGCTCGCGACCTCGGCGTCGGCCATCGCGTCGGTGCCGGTCAGGCAGAGCGCGCTGGCAGCCGCGGTGCACACGAGGGCAGCGCGCAGCAGGTGCCTACGCACCCGGGAGCCGTTGGAAGTGGTCAGCATGGACGTTCCCTCCGCTACTCCTCTCGCCGGCCCGGTGCCAGGGCGAGAGCCGGAACTGTCGGACCTGCGACGCGGGCCCGGTTCGCGGCGCCATTCTCCGTGAGTGGCATCGGCTGGTCGCCGCTGCCGAGGAGAGTAGGGAGCCCGGGTATCGCCGCAGTAGCGCGCATCGGCAGCGGCGGGAACGAGCCACTCCCACCCGGTTCCTGACGATACGGGACCGCTACGGACCCTGGTGAGAATGGTCCGCGTGATCCGACGGCGGGAGCCCTGGCAGCCGTGCCACTCGCCATGGCCGAGACCGGCGACGAGCCGGCAGGGGCCTCACGGGCACCGGGCGCGGTTGCCGCGGCACCCGTCGCTTGATGCTCCGTGCTCGTCACGCGGACGGTGGACCCCACACGCCCGGCACAGGGCCGGTGACGGTGGGACAACGAGGAGGAACCCGATGTTCTCCAGCAATTCCGTCGGCCCCAGGGGGCGCAAGCGCCTGCTTCGTGCCGCTCTGGTGGGCACCGCGGCCCTCTGCGCGGTCGGCCTGGCCGGAACCGACGCACTGGCCGACAGTTCGGCCGCGACGTTCACCCTCGCTCAGCCCGACTGGCCGACCGGCTACGTCGTGAACACGCACGGCACCGGCGGTCTGACGACGACGTTGTCCTTCCAGACCGACGGAAACCTGGTGCTCTACCAGAACGACGGCGACAGCGGCTATCCCGTCTGGGCCTCGGGCACGGACGGCAAGGGTGTGACGCACCTGGACTGGTCGCAGTCGGGCTACATCAAGCTGGAGAACGCCTCCGGCGGCATCGTCTGCACCATCGGCGCCCTCAACCCCGCACCCGGCGGCCACGCCGAGGTCCAGAGCGACGGCAACTTCGTCTTCTACGACGGCAGCGGACACGCCACCTGGGCGACCGGAACCTACGGCGACCGGGTGGGCGCTCCGGGTGCCGACACGGACTACTGCTACAGCTGACCGGGCCGGTTCCATCCGCCCCTTCGCCCCCTTGACTCGTTCCGCTGCCGCAGCGGAACGGAGAGGTGACCACAAGCCCATGTTCTTCCAGAAGTCCGGTGCCTCCAGGCCGCGTAGGCACGTCGCGCGTGCCGTCCTGGTGGGCACCACCGCCCTCAGCGTGATCGGCCTCGCCGGCACCGACGCGTTCGCCGGCTCCGACCCCACCGGTACGTCGGTGTCCTTCACCCTCCAGGAAGGCAACTGGGTCCTCGGCGAGGCCACCGGATCGAGCAACGGCGCCACCGGACTGCAGCTCCAGTCCGACGGCAACCTGGTCCTCTTCAGCGACCTCGCCAACGGCGCCGGTCGCTACAACGAAGTCGTCCTCTGGGCGTCCGGCACGAACGGCAAGGGCGTGACGCAGCTGGACTGGTCGCAGTCCGGCTACATCAAGCTGGAGAACGCCTCCGGCGGCATCGTCTGCACCATCGGCGCCCTCAACCCCGCACCCGGCGGCCACGCCGAGATCCAGAACGACGGCAACTTCGTCTTCTACAACACCGCCGGACAGCCCACCTGGGCCAGCGGCACCTACGGCGACAAGGTGGGCAACCGGGACTACTGCTACACCTGACCGAACGACAACCACACCTTGCGGGTGGTGGCAGCTCGTCGTTCTCGGAGCGGCCGCCCGCTCGGCCCGCCACGCGGCGTTCGTGGTCCTCGAGACCAGGTACCACGCGCGCGACCAGGGCGCTACGGAACCGCTACCGTCGCACCGGACGATGGCTGCTGCGACGCGGGCCGACCCCACGCTCTCCAGGCGCCGCCCGCCCGGGCGCACCGCCCGCTCTCAGAGGCGAACGGCCGGCGGCGCGCATGATCATCCATCAGAAACGGAGTGTGCAGTCATGTACCGAAGCATCAAGCGCACGTTTGCCCGCGTCGGCGTTGCCGCGGTCGCCACCGCCGGCATCGCGGTCGCCGTCCCGTCAGTGGCCCAGGCCGCCACGTACAACGGGGTGTGTGGCTCGGGCTACAACGTCATCGACTCACTGCCGGTCAGCGGCGGCACCGTCTTCCTGACCTACAACGCGAGCGCCGGCGCCAACTGTGTCGCGACCGTCCGCAACACCCCGGGCGCCGCCGAGTACATGGACACGTGGATCAGGATCTCCGGCTACCCCGACGCCACCAGCGCCGACGCGGGCCCGTACACCACCTACGCCGGGCCGGTCTACCGGTACGGCGCCGCCGGCAACTGCGTCGACTGGGGCGGCACGATCGGCAAATCCGCCAACCAGGAGACCAATTCGCACTGCGGCTGACGGTGATGCCGAGCCCGACGGCCGGCCGCCGGTGACAACGGGGCCGAGCCGTCGGCACGTTGTCGCGACCGGTCCCGGTCATGGTGCGTCAGCGTCTGCGGCGGATCCGCCGAGAACGGCGCGAACGTCAGCAGTTCTCGAAGTACTGGGGCACTCCCGACCAAGAGGTGGGGCGGGGCCCTCCGACCATCACGTCATCCGAAACGAACACGGGGGAAAATCATGATCCTGAAGCACGTCGCCGCTGCCGGCGTCGGACTCGTCTCCACCGCGGCCCTCATGCTGGCCGTGCCGACCACGGCGAGCGCGGCCGATGGCCACGCCTGGAACGAGAGCCCTTCCACCAACCAGTGTCTCGCGGCCGCCCAGAACAAGAACGGCACCGCGGCGATCATGTGGAACTGTGAGAACCAGAACGGCCAGAACTGGCACCTCGGCTACACCGCCCCCAGCCAGTTCCTCATCGAGAACAACAACGGCGGCTGCCTGACGGACGGCAACAGCTGGACGAACGGCGCCGGGATCCACGCCGGAGCCTGCGACGACAACGCCCTCTGGCAGATCCACGCCCAGAGCGGGGGCTACACCGAGTACCAGAACGTCCTCTCCGGCTACTGCCTGAGCGTCTCCGGTGGCTCGACCGCCAACGGGGCCAGCGTCATCCAGTGGAAGTGCCAGGGAACGCCTGACCAGTGGTGGGGCGGTTCGCTCGGCTACTGATCCGCGAGAACCGACGCGGGGCCGGCCCGGCGAAGGGGACTCACCCCTTCACCGGACCGGCCCGACCCTGGCCCCGGCCCGCCACGGATCTGACACCTGATAGCGCCGGTCCACGTACGGGGCCCGGGCGGGGAGGACCGTGATCCGGTGTGGCCGGTACCGGCGTACCCTGTCCGGTGACGCGCCGGTCGACCCCGGCCCATGCGCGTGCCGATGCGTTCGAGGCTGACCGCGACGGCTGCCAGGGCGTGCTGGACGTGCCTCGGGGTCCGCCCGGTTCAGCCGCGGGGTCTGCTACGGAATGGTCCAGCGGACCGGGTGCCCGGATGGATCCGTGGTGAGCCAGGTGCCGTCCCCGAGAGGGCGGATGTCGTACGGCTGCTCCCCGCGCGCGTCGAGTTCGGCTTGGACTCGGCCAGAGCGCGCATCGACGCGGTAGTGGTGGAACCACTCCTGCTCGTCCTCGGTCTCGCCGGCGACGGTGACGGTGACGGTGACGGTGACGACGACGGTGTCCGGACTCAGGTAGCCGCCACACCATTCCACATGGGCCTCGTCCGGGTCGTCTCCGAAGGCGTCGACCGAGAGGGTGAACACCACCCCCAGTTCCCGCGCGATCTCGGTGACGTTCCGATGGGGCGACGACAGGACGAGCGCGACCGCGTCCCGCTTGAACTCCGCCGTGTACCGCTTGCTCATGTTGCTCTTGCCACTCAACCTGGACTGCTTCCTCCGGGACCCATCCGTCCCGGTATCAGGCTGTCCAGATCAACGGGGGAGGTTCACCTCAACTACACCCCCAGGAACGTCATCTCAGGCTTGGCCGCGCGCTGACGCTTACCCAGGAGTCGAAGCAAAGAGGTGAGCACGACGCACTGTACACACGCCCCAGGTGTGGTACCAGCCTCCACACAGTACTTGTGGAGGCAGTAGCGGCGAGCGTTACCCAGAGAGGGGGCACACTCCGAATGGCCCTTCTAGGCTCGCGACCAATTGAACGCGATACTGGCCAGCGGCCATCAAAATAGCGAAGAGCCCCCGCTGAACGCAATTTTCAGCGGGGGCTAGAGGCGATCAGATCGCGAAGATTCTATGCCAAGATCATCCGCGAGCGGTAGCTCGGCCTACCCGGCAGGAGGCCAAAGGCGAACGGTAGGCATAACGCGACCCGGAGTAAAGAGTGACGGATCGTCCAACTTGCACTCATCCTCACGCCACGCCGGATCACCCGCCACCAGAAAGTCGGCACCTTCCCGAGCCAGGAGGTAGAGGTTCGAGGGATGACACTCCACCCCAAGCTTCACGGCGAGACCTTCACACCCCCCCTGGTCGCCTCGCCTAACCTCTAGACCTCGGTAGATCGGCCGCAGAAGCATGGCACTCACTCCGCCAAAATGGATCTCGATACGAGTACTCTGCCCGGCCCTCCGATCCGGATCGCTTCTAAGGATCACGACATTATGAGTGGGAGTGAAGCTCCAGACCCTGAAAAGCCGTTCCGTGCGAAAGGATTCAACGAATTCATTTACCATCGCATAGCCTTTTTCATCTTCTCGATCTTTGGTATAGTAGCTCGCCAATTCGGCTCGGCTACGGCGCCGTCCTCGAGTTTCTGACCACCCTGGTACCAGTCGATGGAGTCCCACGCGCGGTGGTCCATCTTCACCGCAAGCGCCACATCGCTCATCTCCCAGGTAGTACCGAATGTAGCGCCAGTCGCACGGTCCATGCCAGCCGCAGCACCACGAATATAGGCGTTCTCGAATATCTCGCTCGGAGTACTTCCGTACTCCTCGAGACCGTCCAGCGTAATACTTAGCCGAGTGCTCTGGTCTCGCACAGCATTCTGAACTCCGTTCATCCAGGCTGGATACCCATTATGCTCGACATGCGCATAAGCATCCCCATTGAAGGTGTGGGCGCTCTCGTCCCCTGACTGACGTAGCGCGGCAGCGAGGTCGTCGGAATGAGGATTGACACCGAGAACTACATGGTCGCAATTGTGGACCAAGACCGGCGTGTTTCCGGCCTCCACATAATACGTGTGGAGGTCGCCGATGGTGAGGTCGTAGGTGGTGGTGTTGGCGTGGAAGAGGTGGACGTCGGAGACCTGGGCGGTGCCAGTGGGCGTCTGGAGGACGTCGCCGACGCGGAGGTCCTGGGCGTCGACGAAGGCGGCCTGGGTCTCGTCGTAGAAGGGGTGGTGGAAGGTGGTGTGGATGGTTCCGCCGCCGGCGGCGATGGCCGGGTCGGTGGTGTCCGTGGTGGTGGTGCTGGTGGTTGAGGTGGTGTAGGCGACCGGGGTGGTCGCGGTGGCGGGCTGGTGGTTGAGGCCGAGCAGGGCGCCCGCGGCGGCGACGGACGCCGCCAGGGCGAGGCTGGCACGGCGCCAGATCCCTGTCGTCAGCTGAACCCCGGTGTCCTTGGCCGGAGTGGCTTCGGTGGTGTGGGTCTGGCTCGTCCGCTCCGCGTCGGTGGTCGCGCTGGTGGTGTGGGTCGGGGTGACCGTGACGTCGACGAAGTCGTGGTCGGTGGTCGTGACGATGACGTTGGTGACGGTGTGGGTCTGCGTACCGTCCTGGCCGGGAACCGCGTTGGTGATCTGGTCGCCGATCTTGATCTGGTCGATCCGCTTGGTGCTGCCGTCGGCCATCAGCACCGGCGTGGCTCCGGTGAAACTGTGAACCGGGCAAGTGACCGGCTTGTCCACAGCGCTCGTGGCGCCCTTGGCCTCGGCCTGCTTGGCGGCCTGCTGGGTCGCGTCCTCGGCCGCGGTGTCCGCGGCTTCGGTCGTGCCCCTGCCGAACAGACCGCCGACCGCCTCCATCGCCTTGGGCGCGACCTTGCCGAGCACCGCGCCGCCGAGCTCACCGAGCGCGCCACCCGCGGCGCCCTCGGCAGCGCCCTCGAGCGCGGTCTTGCCGAAGGCGCTGACGCTGCACGCGGAGCCGCCCTTCTGGGCGCACTTGAAGCCCTGGGTGACCAGGTTCCCCGCCGCGCCGGCGGCTGCCGCGCAGCCGATCGAGCCGGCGCCGCCCGTCGCGGCCTCGCAGCCGGCGAAGACCGCGGTCGAGACCACGAACGAGGTGATCGCGGCGGCGTGGTGCTTGACGAACTTCGCCGCGGTCTTCCCTGCGCTCACCGTCGCGCGGTAGGCCGTCCGCCCCGCCCTGACCAGTCGGTTGCCGCCGACGGCGTGCAGGAAGCGCTTGGCGGCCTGTTTGGTGGTGTGCCACGCCTGTCCCAACTGATGGACGGCCGCATGGATGTTGCGTCTGACGGTCCGTACGGTCCAGCGCTTCAGGCGTTGCCCGTATTGGTAGGCGCGGTAGAAGCCGTCCTTGACGCGGTGGTAGCCCGAGACCACCGCGTGGCCGACGCTCGACGCCTCCTTGGAGATCCAGGAGGCGGCGCTCGACGCCCCGCTGACGATCGCGTTGCCGAGGCTCGACGCCTGGTTGACGGCCCAGGAGTCGGCGCTCGACAGTGCGGAGGCCCCGGCGTCCACGCCCTGGGAGATCGCGTGACCGACCGAATGGATGGCCTTGCAGGCCCAGCTCGGACCCCAGCAGTGCCCGGACGGGTCGTCCGCCGACATCGGGTTGTCGCCGATGTACGCGAACGGGTTGGCCGCCGCCGAGTTCGGCACCGGGTTGAGCGAGACGGTGTCCTTGTTCAGGAACTCGCCGGTGCGCGGGTTGTACCAGCGCGAGGCGGTGCCGACCAGGTTGGTGGCACTCTCCGTCCAGCCGGACTGGAAGCCCAGGTGGCCGGCCAGGTTGCCGTTGCCCACCACGGTGCCCAGCGGGTCGTAGGTGGCGGAGCTGGCCAGGGCTGTCGCGGTCGGCGCGAACATGCCGACCACGTCGTCGTGCTGGTCCAGCATCGCCAGCTGACCGGTCGACGTGGAGGTGGCCGAGGCGGTGTTCATCCCGACCAGCGAGTCGCCGTCGTCGTAGGTGTAGGTGTAGTCGCCGTCGGAGGCGATGGTGTTGCCCGCACCGGAGGTAGGAGAAGGTGCGCGCGGTGCCGCCGCCGATGACGGTGTCGCTGATGTTCCGGCCGTTGGCGTCGTGGGTGTACGACTGCGTGCCGGCGACCACCTGCTGCCCGTACGCGTCGGACGACATCGCGGTGCTGCCCGCGGTGGTGATGTCGTGCGTCATCGTGCCGCGCGCCGAGTAGGTGTAGGTGTGCACGCCGTCGGAGGTCAGCTCGTCACGCGCGTCGTACGTGAAGACGTTGGCGCCGACCTGGGTCCGGTTACCCGACGCGTCGTACGCGTAGACGGTGTTGGTGGTGCCGTTGTTCCACGAGGTGAGGCGGTTGGCCCAGTCGTAGGTGTAGGTGTTGTTGGCGGCCCCCACGACCCCGGTGGTGTTCTTCGAGGTCAGGTTGTCGTTGTTGTCGTACCCGTAGGCGATGGAGGCGAGGGTCGTCGTCCCCTTCGCCAGCGTGTCCGAGGTCAGGCGGTGCAGGCTGTCGTAGCCGTAGCTCCTGACGTCGCCCAGCGTGCCGTAGGCGATCGACGAGACCTGGTTCAGGTTGTTGTAGCCGTAGGTGAGCTGGGCGCCGGTGGCCGGGTCGTTCACGGACTGCAGCCGGCCAGCCGTGTCGTACCCGTAGCCGGTGGTACCGGCCGCGTCGGTCCGGGAGGTCAGCTGGCCCGCGCCGTTGTAGGCGAAGGACGAGGAGCCGCCCGAACCCGAGGCCGTCAGCAGCGCGCCGCGGTCGTTGTAGGTGAACGTCTCACTGGTCGCGGCCTGGTAGTCCGGATTGCCCGTGGTGCCGGCCGCCCCGGTGCTGGCGGTCAGCACCCGGCCCGCGTTGTCGTAGGTGAACGACCGCGAAGCCGTCGCCGCCTCCGCGCCGGTGCCCGACGACGACAGTAGGTCGTCGAGCTTGTCGTACCCGAAGGACAGCGACGCTCCGCCCGGCAGGGTCTGCGAGGTCATGCGTCCGTCCGCGTCGTACGCGTAGGTGGTGGTGGAGTCCGAGGCCGCGGTGTACGTCGCCGTGCTCGGTTCCAGCACCGACGCCAACTGCCCCCGCGGCGTGTACGTGTACATCCACGAGTTGGTGCGCCCGTCGGTGTACCGGGTGCGCTGGCCCGCCGCGTCGTAGCCGAACGACGTGGTGATCGAAGAGGTCGCCGAGACCGGCTGGACCTCCTGGCTCACCATGTTGCTCGCGTCGTACGTCAGTTGCGTGGTGTGACCGTTGGCATCGGTGACCGAGGTCGTGTTGCCGTTGCCGTCGTAGGCCGAGGAGGACTGCGTCAGCAGGTTGTTGTTGGCGTCGTACTGCTTGTGGTCCGCCGGCAGCCCGGCGGCCGTGTAGTCGGTCCAGCTGTAGGTGCCGTCGGCCGCGGTCGTCTTGTACGGACGACCCGCGAAGTCGTAGGCGGTCGTGGTGGTGTTGTTCGCACCGTCGGTGACGCTGGTCCGCTCGCCGATCCGGTCGTAGCCGTAGCTGGTGGTCACGCCGGTCGCGCTGGTCTCCGAGGAGAGGAACGCGCCGTACGGGTTGCCGGTCGTCACCGCGTAGGACTCGGTGCTGGTCAGTGTCTGGTTGGACGGGTAGCGCTCCAGCTGGGTGGAGGTGAGCTGCCGTCCCATCCAGTCGTACGTCGCCTGGGTGACCGCTCCGGTCCCGTCCGTCACCGACAGGCTCTCGCCGTTGGTGTCGTAGAGCGTGTGCACCGTGCTGTTGTCCGCCGCCGTGACCTGAGCCACGTCGCCGAGCTGGGTGTACTGGTACTTGGTGCTCTCTCCGCCTGGGCGGGTCGTGGACAGCACGTTGCCCTCGGCGTCGTACGCCCAGGTGCTCTGGCCGCCCACCGGACTGGTCGCACCGGGCGGCGTGTAGCCGGGCAGCGTCACGGCGACCTTCTGACCGTCGGCGTCGTAGCCGGTGGTGGTCTCGTTCCCGTTCGGGTCGAGCTCCTCCACGGCCTCACCGAAGGTGTTGAAACCGCTGGTGGTGACCGGGCGCGCGGTCACCGACGTGCCGCCGACCGCCTCCACGGGCACGGCCGGGGCCGTGGTCACCGCGAGGTTGCCCGCCTCGTCGTACGAGTACTGCGTGGTGTTGCCGTTCGGGTCGGTGACCGAGGTCGGCAGACCGCGCTTGTCGTAGGTCCACTTCGTGCTCTGGGTGTTGGACGAGCCGACGGTGCCACCGGTGCGGCCGTTGCCGTACAGCGTGGAGACGTCCTGCGCCGACAGCGCCCGCGGGTACACCTGGACGTTGCCGAGCTGGCCGGGGAGCTGGTCGCTCTGGTTGCCGTTCCACAGGTCGCGGCCGATGGTGAGCGAGCCGTTGGCGAACCCGGGCGCGGTGTTGGTGGCGCTGCCGGCGAGCTGGCCGTTGACGTACAGCTGCATGGCGCCGTTGGTGACGTTGTAGACGCCGACCAGATGGGTCCAACTGCCTGCAGCGGGGGCGGTGGTGGAGTTGGCGAAGGTGAAGTTCGGGGAGGCGGAGTCGGCGCTGGTGTTCCAGAACGACCACACCGGGGTAGATCCCATGTGGTTGTACCCGAGGACGAACTGGCTGACGTTGCTCCCGGACTGGGCGACCACTGCGGCGTTGCCCGAGGGCAGCGAGGAGAGGTTGACCCAGGCGGACATCGTGTACGAGCCCGTGGTGCTGACCACTGGCCCGTTCGTGGCGATCTGCTGACCGCTGGTCCCGGCGAACGACGCACTGGTGGCGCCGGTCGAGTCGGTGCTCCAGGTGACGCCCGAGGCGGAGGCGGTGTTGCCGTTGCCCGAGGCGTCGGTCACCGTGCTGCCCGCGCTCTGGTTCAGCGGCCACCAACCCGACGGGTGACCCGAGGCATCCCCGTAGAGCGTCTCCGTCAGCGGGTGACCCATCGGATCGTAGGTGGTGCTGGTGGTGCGGTCGTAACCGGAGACGTCCGTCTGCGTGGAGGTGGCCACCAGGTCGTCCGGCGTGTACGAGACCTGGGTGACCCGCTTCGCCCCGGTCGGGTCCTCGGTCGTGGTCGTCACCCGGGAGGCCGCGTCCACCTGGTACTGGGTCACCACGGCACCGTTGTCGCCGACCTTCTGGGTCAGGTTCCCCGCGGCGTCGTAGGTGTCGGACTCCAGCTGGAAGGAGTTCTTACCGGTCGGGTCCGTCTTGGTGGCCGTGGCCAGCAGGCCGTTGTCGGTGTAGGTGTAGGAGGTGGTGTTGCCCATCGAGTCCGTGATCGACGCCAGTCGACCTGCCGGGTCGTAGGCGCGCGAGGACTCCACCAGGTTGGTCGCGGTGGACGGGTTGACCGGGTCGCCGGTGTACCCGTTCAGCGTCTGCGTCAGCAGGTGGCCGTTCGGGTCGTACTGGTAGGAGGTGGTGACGTTGGTCGGGCTGACCTCCTTCACCTTCTCGCCCATCGCGTCGTAGCCGTACGTCGTCGTGCCGCCGTTGGTGGCACCGGCGACGTTGCCGTTGGCGTCGGTGCGCGACTGCACGTGGTCGTACCCGTCGTACACGGTGGTCTCGGTGCGTGGGGCGTCGCCGCCGGTGGTGTCGGCGACGGTCTGCGAGGTGACGTCACCGTCGTAGTCGAAGACCGTACTGACCTGCGCGGTGTGGACGGCACCGGTGACCCGGTCGGTGAGCGGGGGGGGTTGGTCTCCTGCGTCACCTGGCCGTCGCCGTCGTAGACGTACGAGGTCGGCAGACCGTTCGGGTAGGTGTCCGAGACCACGGTCTTGGTCAGCACCCGGCCCAGCGCGTCGTAGGTGTACCTGGTGACCAGGCCGTCCGGGTCCGCCGTGGAGGCCACGTCGCCGTTGTGGAAGTAGGAGACCTGGTTGACCGCGCCGGCGGGCGAGGTCGTGGTCACCGGCAGGCCCTTGGGCACGTTGCCGCTGTCGGCGACCGGATAGGTGGCGGTGCCGTCCGCGTACACCGTGCTGGTGGTGCGGCCGTTCGGGAAGCCGGGCACCGCCGGGGTGGTGAAGCCCAGCTGGTTGCCGGACGCGTCGTAGGTGTACGACGTCAGGTAGGTGTTGTCGGTCGCGGACGCCGAACGGCCGTCCCGCTCGGTCAGCATGATGTCGTTGCGCGGATCCGCGGTGGTCAGCTGCGCGCTCGTGTCGTCCGGGTAGTACGTGAAGTACTGCGTCGCACGCGTGTTGGCCTGCTGGTTCTGGCAGCTGGTGACCGAGACGGTGTTGCCGCGCGGGTCATGGCCCGTACGACTCATGCGCCGTTCGGGTCGACGGTCGTGCTCTGGAAGCCGCCGGAGTCGTAGCCGTAGCTGACCGTGTTGCCCAGACCGTCGGTGTGGGACAGCGTCCGGTTGCCGTTGACCACGTCGTACCGGGTGGTCTCGGTGGCGCCCGTCGGGTCGGTGACCTGGATGGACTTCACCGGCAACAGGCCGGTCGAGTTCTTGCCGGCCGCGTAGTGGTTCGCGTCGTCCAGCGCGGACAGCGCGGTGTTGTAGAACGCGACCTCGGAGATCGAGCCGAGGAAGTAGCCGTACGGGTTGGTCGGCGCGCTCCCCCACTGCGCCGAGTAGCCGGCGCCGACGTAGACGTAGTTCGACGGGCTCTGCTGGAAGGTGCCGGTGGAGCTGCCGACCGACTGGCCGTCCAGGTACATGGTCAGCGTGGTCGAGCTGCCGGTGAGCAGCACGTGGTGCCACTTGCCGTCGTTCACCGGGGCGTTGGTGGTGATCTGGGGCAGGCCCCAGAACGCGCCGCGCAGCTTGCCGCCGGTGTCGACGTACAGGGAGGGGACCCATCAGCCGGGGCAGCATAAGCGCATGCCAACGGGCCGCCGCCGGACGGACCCACACCGAGCCGGCCGGAAGGACGGCGCTGGTCGGCACACTGATCGACGGGCTGTTAACGGTCCGGCTGTTCGAACAACACGATTTTCACCGTTCGACGTGGCGGCATAAGGTACGGCGGTAACACGTCGCCCAACCCCGAACACCCTCTTCGCCCTGCTCGCCGGCACGGTGATGGCCGCGCTCATGGCAGTCCGGCTCTTCCTGCCGAGCCCGATCGGCATGGCCGACAACGGTGACGGCCCGAGCCGGATGTGTGCGCTGAACCTCTCGGTACGGCCCACGCCCGGGCACGACTGGATGTTCAGCTACGTGAACTTCGGCTACGACACGGCCAAGCCAAGCGCCTGCAACTCGACCAACACCTACCCGGGCAGCGGCTCCTGGCTGCCGGAGCTGGCCCGCCCGCTCAGTCACTGGCTGGGATTCCACACGGCGTTCGACCTGCGGGCGCTCGCGGTGCTCTGCTGTCTGCTCAGTGGTGTCGCGTTCGCGGTGTTCGCGGCCGCGCTGCGCGGTCCGTGGCTCGCCCGGGTCCTGGTTTGCACGCTGCTCTTCGTGGTGGCCGCGGACTCCGCGATCGCCGAGTACGACGCCTCGCCGTTCAGCGAGGTGACCGGCGTCAACGGGCTGCTGCTGGCGACGGCGGGCGCCGTGCACCTCGGCGGCTCGGGGCGGGCCCGGCGGTACGGGCTGGCGCTGTTCACGGTCGGGTCGGTGCTGACGATCGCCTCGAAGACCCAGGCGGCGACCATGACCGTCCCGCTGGTCGCCCTGCTGCTCGCCTGCCGGGTGCCGCTGGGGCGGCTGTCCGCCCGCGTGCTGCCGCTGCTGGCCGCGGCCGTCCTGTTGGCGACCGGTGCCCTGACCTTCCAGTACCAGATGCAGTCCTCCAAGGAGATCAACCGGACCGAGATGATCTTCGACGGGGTGCTGACGCACACCTCGAACCCGGCGAAGGCGGCGGTCGAACTCGGGCTGCCGGCCGACTTCGCCAAGTACACCGGTCTGAACTGGTGGGGCCCGGTGGCACCCGAGAAGGACCCGCGGTGGCCCGAGGTCCGCGGCCGGATGACCTACCAGAACATCGCCGGGTTCCTGGTCCGGCACCCCGCCGTCACGGCCCGGA
The DNA here is from genome assembly GCF_055559155.1 of Kitasatospora sp. NPDC024654. Classification (NCBI taxonomy): domain Bacteria; kingdom Bacillati; phylum Actinomycetota; class Actinomycetes; order Kitasatosporales; family Streptomycetaceae; genus Kitasatospora; species Kitasatospora sp. NPDC024654. Next base: position 36,453 of record NZ_JBVHLF010000051.1, on the reverse strand, counting down.
TCGCGCTCGGCGGCGCGAACGACCTCACCGCGTCCCGGCCCCCGAACCTCGGCTCCTACCCGGTCGCGGCGGGCCGGCCGGCCGGGGCCAAGGAGTCCAGGGTGGCGCTCTACACCTGGTTCCTGCGGCACGTCGGCGGAGTCGGCGTACTGACCCTCGAGTTCGCCCTCGCGGCCCTCGCCGTCCGCTGGTACCGCCGGGCCGGTGCCAACCCGCGCCGGCGGGCGTTCGCGGCCACCCTGGTGGCTCTGGCCGCAGCCACCGCGGTGGAGTTCCTGACCGCGGTCTACGGCGAGGCGATCGAGAACACCAAGCACCTGGTGTACGCCATCCTGACCACCGGCCTGGTGTTCGTGCTCGCCGCGGCCACCGCCTGGTGCAGCCCCGAGCCCGAACCACGGCCGACGACGGCAACGTCACCGCCGCGCCCGGCAGGTGGGTACGGCGCGTTCCTTCTCCGAACGGCAGGTGACCACGCGGGGCCGAACTCCGCCCGCCCAGTCGGGCCGGCCCCCAGCCAACGCGGGGCGAGGGGGGGGGGGGCGGGGGGGGGGGGGGAGGGGGGGGGGGGGGGGGGGACGGAGGGGGTAGGGGTTTAAGAGCAC
>NZ_JBVHLF010000051.1:0-35838 GCF_055559155.1 Kitasatospora sp. NPDC024654 | reverse complement strand
GGCGGGACCGTGCGTGCCGCGAAGGTAGCCAGCCGTCCCACACCCGGTGGGCCTGATCTCATGAACTCGACCCTTCAAGTCAACCACCCCCCCCCCCCCCCCCCCCCCCCCCAACCCACCCCCCCCCCCCCCCCCCCCCCCCCCCCCCCCCCCCCCCCCCGCGAGGTGTGGAACGCGTGGGCCCGGCGTCAGAAGCCGAGCGTGTTGGGGATCATGTACAGCCCGAAGCCCATGACGATGACGCACAGCGCGGTGATGATCACCCGGTAGGCTCCGCGCATCCGGTGCTCGGCGGGAAGCGCCTTGGCCTCCAGCGCCAGCAGGAACCCGAGCACGACGGGCAGCAGGAGCGCGTTCATCACCTCGCAGTCGACGGCCAGACTGACCAGGTTGAAGCTGGCCAGCACCAGGACCGCGCCGATGATGTGGGACAGGGCGTAGGTGACGTAGAACTTGGCGTTGCGGCGGCTGATCCGCTCGTCGAGGCTGTGCTTCCAGCCCAGCACCTCCGCGATGCCCCAGGAGCCGGCCAGCGACACCACCAGGGCCGCGACCAGTGCGCCGCCCAGGATGGACGCCCCGACCAACCACTTGGCGTTGCCCGAACCCAGGTAGGGGGTGAGCGCGCCGGCGATCTGGCCCACGTCGTTGAGCGCCGCGTTGGTGTCCTTGCGTCCGACCGAGGCGGCCAGGGCGACGACGACGACGATCATGATGCCCTGGGTCAGCACCGTGCCGACCGCGGTGTCCCAGCGCGCCTGCCGCAGGGCGCGGATGGACAGCTTCCGCTGCACCACGGCGCTCTGCTGGTAGAAGATCATCCACGGCATGATGACCGCGCCGATGTTCGCGGCCAGCAGGTAGACGTACTGCGTGTTGCCGACCGGGAAGGTGCCCATGCCGTGCAGCAGGTCGTGCACCTTCGGGTGGGCGAGCAGCATGGCGGGCACGAAGGCCAACTCGGCCAGGCCGATGGCGATGCCGATCCGCTCCGAGCGCCGGTAGCTTCCGGTGAAGGCCAGACCGACCAGGAACGCGGTGGTGGTGGGCACGGTGACCCACTTGGAGATGCCGAACAGCTCGCCGACGCCGGCCACGCCCGCGAACTCGGTGAGCAGCGCGCCGATCGCCGAGAGGAGCAGCGTGCCGGCGGAGAGCAGCCCCCACCACTTGCCGAACTGCTCGCGGATGAGCGTGCCGTGGCCCTTGCCGGTGACGACGCCCAGCCGCACGGTGATCTCCTGCACCGCGAACAGCACGGGCATCAGCAGCAGCTGGGGCAGCACCATGGAGTAGCCGAACTGGTCACCCGACTGCGCGGCCGTGATGATGCAGCCGGCGTCGGTGTCGGCCAGCATCACGATCAGGCCCGGACCCCACGCCGCCAGCATCGTGGCGATCATCCACTGACGCCGGGTCAGCGAGAAGCGTCGGCGGCGGGGAAGTTCCGCCGTTCCCACCGCCGACAACTCTCTCGCCGGTGTTGACTCGGACAGGTCGGCTGACACTGGGGCATCCTCCTCGGGATGGTCACAGGCCGACGGTCCGGACAACGACCCCGGGGGGCGGGTCCGGGCCGCCCTCCTGCGGGCTGGGGTCCGTGGACGCAGTGACACCGGTCGGACTCGTCCCCGGAAGGGGCTTCACCGCTGCGGGACAGGGCCGGATTCGCACCGGACTTCGCTGACGCTGCATGCCCTCGCGAGAACAAGGACGGCGGCAGTATAAGGTTAGGCAAACCTTCTCCTCAAGAGTTGCGCAGCTGATGAACTGTCGAGGCCGCCGGGCCCCGGAGAGCGGGCTCGACCGCGTTTCACGCACCGGCCCCTCCGCCGGCGGGATGCGGGTGGCGAGGTCCTCCGAGCACCCGTGTCCCGCCGGACACCGCAGGTCAGTTGAGGACGGGGACCGCGCCGGGGACCCGAGTGGGCTGCGGGGCGGGCCCGGCCGACGACTGGCCCCGGCGCCCCGCCGGTCGCCCGGCCGAGATCGGCAGCGCCCGGGGCTCAAGGCCGTGGGCACCCGGGCCCACCCGGACCGTACGCGCGCCGCGCCCGCCTCGCGCCTGCGGCCCCGTGGAACTCACGGAGGCCCCGCGATCAGGACCGTCGACTCGGTGCCCCGCCCGGGGTGAGGTCGAGGGAGCGGACCTCCTCCAGGACGCGGTAACCGACCGCGGTGTAGAGGGACATCGCGACCTCGTTGCCGCCGAAGACGTTGAACATCAGGACCCGGTCGCCGACGGCCCGTGTGACCTGCTCGCCGATGGCCATCGCCGAGCGGCCGTGGCCCCGGCCGCGGAACTCCGGGTGAACCTCCAGCGAGTAACCGTAGGTGACTCCGGGGAGGTGGCCGTGCCTCAGCCAACCGCTGCCGATCGGCTCGCCGTCGGCCCGGAGCACCAGGAGGGAGGTGTCGGGGGTGGCCACGCCCTCGGGGAGCAGCGTGCCGTAGTCCTCCTCCGCCTTCTGCCGGGCCTGCTCGGACGTGCGGGAGCCGGCCCGGACCATGTCGGCGGCGTAGCGTTCCTTCCCGGCGGCCAGCCAGGCCGGGTACTCGGCCTCCGTCATCGGCCGGTGGCTCACCCGGGCGGGCGGCTCGGCCGGAGTGCTGATGACCTTGATCCGGGTCTGGCCACGGACCGGATAGTCGGCGAAGACCTCGTCCGGTGCGGCCAGTCGCACGACCACCCGCTCCGCCCCGCGCTCCGCGCACCAGTGGCGCGCCCAGGCGTGGGCCGCGCGGCGGTGGCTGCCCCGTTCGTCGCGGGCGGGGTCGGTCCACAACTCGCCGATCCGGCCGCTGGAGCCGCCGTGCCGTTCGGCGAGGCCGACGACGACCTGCCCGATCCGGCGGCCGTCCTCGTCGAGGACCGCCGCCGCCGTGCAGCCGTCGCTCTGCTCGACGGCCTTGGCGGCGAGTTCGTCCGCGGCCGGCCCGGGCAGACCGGTCGCCCGGTAGGCGTCGACGAGGCGCTGCCGGTAGCCGGGTTGCCAGTCGGAGGGAGCGGCGAGGAGGGCGAAGTCCGTCATCCGAGCAGGATAGGGAGTTCAACTCCCCCGCCGTCCAGTGGTTTTCCCGCGGCCGGTCGGTTCGGCCGCGGGAGCCCACCCGGCCCCCGGCCGGCGAGCAGGGCACCGGGGCGGACGGGCGGTGGCCCCACCCGGGGCTCGGGCCGGGGAGGTCCCGCCTGGTTCCGGCGGGCGACGCCGATTCCCGCCGGCAACGACCTCCCGGTCGAGCCGCCGACATCCCGCTACCATCCCGTGGGTGAGCACCCCGCACGCGAACGCGCCCGCGGCACCACGGATCCGCGAGGTCCCCGAAGCGCACCTCAACCGCGCCCTCGACCTCGCCTCCCTGGTCTTCCACGAGACCTACGAGAAGGAGGAGCGCGACCGGTACCGGAGGCTGCTGCGCCGCTGCGACCGGATCGGCGCCTACGCGGAGGACCGTCTGGTGGGCCTGCTCGCCGCCCACCGTCTCCAGCTCTCCGTCCCCGGCGGCCAACTGCCCTGCGCCGGACTGACCTTCGTGTCCGTGGCGCCCACCCACCGCCGCCGCGGCGTGCTCTCGGCGCTGATGACGGAGCTGTGGCGCGGCTGCGCCGCCCGCAGCCGCCCGCTCGCCGCGCTGTGGGCCTCCGAGACCGCCATCTACGGCCGCTACGGCTTCGGCGCGGCCACGCACCTCTCCACCATCGAGATCGACTCCACCCGGCCGCTCGCCCTGCGCCTCACTCCCGACCCCGGCCCGTTGCGCCTGCTGGACGCCGTCGAGGCACCCGACCTGCTCGGCCCCCGCTACGAGGCGAGCCGGTCCCGGCGAGCCGGCCGGCCGGCCCGCGACCGCCTCTGGTGGCGCGAACAGGTCCTGCCCGAGGAGGACGAGGACGACGACGAGCTCAGCCCGCCGCGGATCGTGGTGGCGGGCGAGGACCCGTGCGCCGGCTACGCGATCTACCGCACCCGCGGTGGCGACGACGACACCGGCGCCCCCGGGCTCGTCCAGGTCTACGAGTTGGAGGGCGAGACCGCCCCGGTGACGGCGGCCCTGTGGAGCTACCTCGCCTCCATCGACCTCACCGGCCGGGTGCGGGCCTGGGGCCGCGCGGCCGACGATCCGCTGCCGCTACTGGCCGCCGACCGCGACCAGGTACGGGTCACCCAACAGTTCCCGGCGCTCTGGCTACGCCTGGTGGACGTGCGGGCGGCCCTGACCGCCCGCACCTGGGCCCAACCCGTCGACCTCGTGCTGGAGGTCCGCGACGAGGCGATCCCGGCCAACCACGGCCGGTTCCGCCTGACCGCGGACCCGGGTGGCGGAGCGAACGGCGGCCGGTACGAGCCGACCACCGACCCCGCCGACCTCGCGCTCGACGTCCGCGACCTGGCCGCCTGCTACCTGGGCGACACCCGGCTGCGCCGACTCGCGCACGCCGGACTCGTCACCGAGCGCACGGCGGGCGCGGCCCGCCAACTCGACGCCGCGCTGCGCACCGAGTTCCTGCCCTTCACCCACGACGAGTTCTGACGCCGCCGCGACACCCGGTAGCCCGGCAAGGGCGGCGTCCGGGTCCGCCCGCCGCCGATCGGAAGGACGACGGGCTCGAGGTCGTGCCGGAGGCAGCCGCCGGAGTGACCAGGCGGGGCGAGCGCCGTCTCCCCGGAGACACCGGCAGCCGGAGCACCGCACCGATCGAGTGATCCCGGGGCGGGCCTCGGAGCCCCGCCCCGGGCCGTGGCGGCCCAGTGAACGCGCGGGACCCGGCTGGGGGCTGCCCGGGACCGGCAACGGACCGGTACGGACTCCACCCACCCGTGAGCTGTCCCACCCTGCCCGGGAGAAGATCCACCTGACGTTCCGTGCCGACCCGGGCCCGGTCGCCGGCCACGGCTGGGGCCCGACGGAACCCGGCCGCCTCCCGGACGAGGAGCCACCTCCCGAGTGGTCAATGGCTGCCTCGCCACCGGACGTTCGGCCGCCTGCCCCGCCTCGCCCCGCCTCCTCATCCGAAAGGCCCAGATCCGGTCGCGCGTCAGCCCTGCCGGGACCACGCTGGTCCTTGTCCGCCCCCCGACCGACACGTACGCAGCCGACGATAGGACGTCCCCATGCCCACGGACCGCGGCCACCCTGGTCCGCTGCGGGTGCTCGTCTTCGGCGCCGCGCTGCGGACCGATTCGATCAACGGCCGCCTCGCCACCCTCGTGTCCCGGTTGATCGCCGACGACGGTGCCACCGTCGACCTCGCCACCATGCGCGAGTTCGAGATGCCCCTGTACGACGGCGACGTGGAGGCCACCGCCGGGCTGCCGGAGGGCGCCCTCGCGCTGCACGACCGGCTCGCGCGGTGCGACGCCTTCGTGATCTCCTCCCCCGAGTACAACGGCTCGGTGCCCGGCGTGCTGAAGAACGCGATCGACTGGGTCTCACGGGTCCAACCGCAGCCGTTCAAGACCAAGCACGCGATGCTCGTCTCCGCCTCGCCGTCCCTGGTCGGGGGCAACCGCGGGCTGTGGGCGCTGCGGGTCCCCCTGGAACACCTCGGCACCCGCGTCTATCCGGACATGTTCAGCCTGGCCGCCGCCTACGAGGCGTTCACCGAGGACGGACAGCTGGCCGACTCCGGGCTGCGGCAGCGTCTCACCGAAACCGTGTCGGCCTTCCTCAGCCTCGTCGAGGCGGATACGCGGTACGTCTGCCTGCAGCGGCGGTGGTACGAGTTCCTGGGAGACCGCACCGAGGCGCTCATCACCCATCGGGCGGAGGACTGAACCCGGTCGCCCGCGGATTCGGCCCTGCTGGGCCGCCACCGCCGTATCCGTCCGTCCGCACCGGCCGGCGCCCGGTGGCGGGCCGCGGCCGGCCGGGGCCCCCTGGTAGGCGCCCCGGCCGCTCCCCCGCACCGTCAGCGGTGCGTGAAGGACGGCGGGCGCTTCTCGGCGAAGGCGGCCATCCCCTCCTTCTGGTCCGCGGTGGCGAACACCGCGTGGAACACCCGTCGTTCGAAGCGGACGCCCTCGGCGAGCGTGGTCTCGAAGGCCCGGTTGACGCTCTCCTTGGCCATCATCGCCACCGGCAGGGACATCGCCGCGACGGCCTCCGCGGTGGCGAGCGCCTCGGTGAGCAGGTCGGCCGCCGGGACGATCCGGGAGACCAGACCGGCCCGCTCGGCCTCGACGGCGTCCATGGTCCGCCCGGTCAGGCAGAGTTCCATCGCCTTGGCCTTGCCGACCGCGCGGGTCAGCCGCTGGGAGCCGCCGATGCCCGGGATCACCGCGAGCTTGATCTCGGGCTGGCCGAACACGGCGGTGTCGGCGGCGAGCAGGATGTCGCAGAGCATGGCGAGTTCGCAGCCGCCGCCCAGCGCGTACCCGGCGACCGCGGCGATGGTGGGCGTGCGGATCTCGCCGAGCCGGTCCCAGGCGGCGAACCAGTCGCTGAGGTACATGTCCAGGTAGGACTGCGGCTGCATCTCCTTGATGTCGGCCCCGGCCGCGAACGCCCGCTCCGACCCGGTGATCACGATGCAGCCGATCTGCGGATCGTGGTCGAGCGCGGTGGTCGCGTCGATCACCTCGTGCATCAGCTGGAGGTTGAGCGCGTTGAGCGCCTTGGGCCGGTTGAGGGTGACCACCCCGGTACGGCCCTTGCGCTCGAGCAGGATGGTCTCGTATGCGGTCACGACTGGTTGTTCCCTTCGGCGGCCGTCCGGCCGCCACGACTGCGGATGGCGTTGACGATGGCGGAGAAGTCCTGTCCCGGACCGGCGTCCTCGGCGAACGCCGCGTACAACTCGGCCGCGTGCAGGCCGAGTTCGGCGGATACCTGGCCGGCCCGAACGGCGTTGGCGGCGAGCCCGAGGTCCTTGGCCATCAGCGCGGCGGCGAATCCGGGCTGGTAGTCGCGGTTGGCGGGGCTGGCCGGCACCGGGCCGGGGACCGGACAGTTGCTGGTCAGCGCCCAGCACTGGCCGGAGGCGGTCGAGGCGACGTCGAAGAGCGCCTGGTGGGTCAGGCCCAGCTGCTCGCCGAGCACGAACGCCTCGCTGACCGCGATCATCGAGATGCCCAGGATCATGTTGTTGCAGATCTTGGCGGCCTGCCCGGCGCCGGACGGCCCGCAGTGCACCACCTTGCGGCCCATCGCGGCCAGCAGTGGTTCGACCACGGCGAAGTCCGCTTCGGCGGCGCCGACCATGAACGTCAGAGTCCCGGCCGCCGCGCCGGTCACTCCGCCGGAGACCGGTGCGTCCACCGCCCGGTGGCCCGCCGCCAGGGCGGCGGCGTGGGCGGCGCGCGCGTCGGCGACGTCGATGGTCGAGCAGTCGACGAACAGCGTGCCGGGCGCGGCGGCGGCCAGCAGCCCGCCGGGTCCGTAGAGGTCGAGGACGTGCCGGCCGGCGGGCAGCATGGTGATCACCATGTCCGCCCCGGCGACGGCGGCCGGTGCCGACGCGGCGATCGACACACCGTCCGACTCGGCCTGGCGCAGGGCGTCGGGGGCCAGGTCGAAGCCGCTCACCCGGTGTCCGGCCCTGACCAGGTTGGCGGCCATCGGGCCGCCCATGTTGCCGAGGCCGATGAAAGCGATCGTGAAGGTGGTCACCAGTACTCCTCCGATGCGGTGGTGGGGCCGAGTCCGAGTTCCTGATCGCCGAGCCTGGTGAAGAAGGCCTGCACGTCCCGCTCGTCCACCGCCTTGAGGCTCGGCGGTGACCACCGTGGGTCGCGATCCTTGTCGATCACCTGCGCCCGGATGCCCTCGACCAGGTCGGCCGAGCGCAGCGCCCGGCTGGAGACCCGGAACTCCTGGTCCAGGACCTGCTCCAACGGTCCGAGCCGACGGGCCAGCCGCAGCGAACGCAGGGTCACCTTGAGCGCGGTGGGCGACTTGGCGGCGATCTGCCCGGCCGCCTCCTCGGCCGGACCGCGGCCACTGGCGTGCAGCCGGTCCAGGATCTCCTCGACCGTGTCGGCGGCGTAGCAGTGGTCGATCCACCCGCGGTGCGGGGCGAGTTCGGCGGGCGGTGCGTCGGTGATGTGCCGGCTCAGGACCTGGTGGACGTCCAGGTCGGCCAGGTCGGCGATCAGGGCCTCGAGCCGCTCGGCGGCGACGAAGTGGTCGGCCAGCCCGCAGAGCAGCGCGTCGCCGGCGCCGACCGCACCGGCCGTGAGCGCGAGGTGGGTGCCGAGTTCGCCGGGGGCGAGGGCGAGCAGGTAGGTGCCGCCGACGTCGGGGACGAAGCCGATGCCGGTCTCCGGCATCGCGATCCTGGTGCGTTCGGTGACGATGCGGACGCTGCCGTGGGCGGAGACGCCGACGCCGCCGCCCATCACGATGCCGTCCATCAGGGCGATGTAGGGCTTGGGGTAACGGGCGATCCTGGCGTTGAGCCGGTACTCGTCGCGCCAGAAGTCGAGCGAGGCCGTGCCGCCCTCGCGGGCGTCCTGGTGGATGGCGCGGATGTCACCTCCCGCGCACAGGCCGCGTTCGCCCGCGCCACTGATCACCACGGCGGCCACCGCGCCATCGTGCTCCCAGTGCGCGAGGGCCTCGTCGATGCGGCGGACCATCGTGTGGGTCAGGGAGTTGAGGGCCTTGGGCCGGTTGAGGACGATCCGGCCGATCCGGCCCTCGCGCCGCAGCAGGACCTCCTCCGGCTCCGGTCCGGTGCTCATCAGGCGGCCCCGATCAGGCCGCGGGCCACGATGACGCGCATGATCTCGTTGGTCCCTTCCAGGATCTGATGGACCCTCAGGTCCCGGACGATCTTCTCGATGCCGTACTCGGCGAGGTAGCCGTAGCCGCCGTGCAGTTGCAGGGCACGGTTGGCGACCTCGAAGCCGGTGTCGGTGGCGAACCGCTTGGCCATCGCGCACAGGCCCGGCGCCGCGGGATCCTGCTGGTCCAGGGCGGCGGCGGCCCGCCAGACCAGGGATCTGGCGGCCTCCAACTCCGTTGCCATGTCGGCCAGCTGGAACTGGAGTGCCTGGGCGTGCAACAGCCGGGCGCCGAACGCCTCGCGGTCGGCGAGGTAGCCGGTGGCTCGGTCCAGCGCGTCCTGGGCGCCGCCGATCGAGCATGCGGCGATGCCCAGCCGGCCGCCGTTGAGGCCGGTCATGGCGATCCGGAAGCCCTCACCCGCGACGCCCAGCAGCCGGTCCGCCGGCAGCCGGACGCCGTCCAGGATCACCTGCCGGGTGGGCTGGGCGTTCCAGCCCATCTTCTTCTCGTTCGGGCCGAACGAGACGCCCGGGTCGTCGCGTTCGACGAGGAAGGCGGAGATGCCGCCCGCGCCGGGCCCGCCGGTGCGGGCCATCACCACGTACACCTGGGAGGTTCCGGCACCGGAGATGAACTGCTTGACCCCGTCGAGCCGGTAGCCGTCGCCCTCGCGGGTGGCACGGGTGGTCAGCGCGGCGGCGTCCGAGCCGGCCCCGGGCTCGGTGAGGCAGTAACTGCCCAGTCGCTCCATCGAGCAGAGCCCGGGGAGCAGCCGGGCGCGCTGCTCGGCACTGCCGTAGCGGTCGACCATCCAGGCGACCATGTTGTGGATGGAGAGGTAACCGGCGATGGAGGGGCAGCCGGTGGCCAGTGCCTCGAAGACCAGCACGCCGTCCTGTCGGCTCAGGCCCGAGCCCCCCGTGTCCTCGCGCACGTACACGCCACCGAGTCCGAGTCCGGCGGCCTTGCGCAGCACGTCGACGGGGAAGTGCTTGGTCTGGTCCCACTCCACGGCGTGCGGGGCGAGGTGTTCACGGGCGAAGTCCCGGGTGGTCTCGACGATGGCGAGTTGGTCGTCGGTCAGGTTCATCCGCACGGTCGCCTCAGCCCATCGTGGGGATGGTGAAGCTCGCGCCCTCCTTGACCCCGGAAGGCCAGCGCGAGGTGACGGTCTTGGTCCGGGTGTAGAAGCGGATCGAGTCCGGGCCGTGCTGGTTGAGGTCGCCGAAGCCGGAGCGCTTCCAGCCGCCGAAGGTGTGGTACGCCACCGGGACCGGGATCGGGACGTTGACGCCGATCATGCCGGTGTTGACCCGGCGCGCGAAGTCCCGTGCGGTGTCGCCGTCCCGGGTGAAGATCGCCACGCCGTTGCCGTACTCGTGCTCGCTGGGCAGTCGCAGCGCCTCCTCGTAGTCCGCCGCCCGCACCACGCAGAGGACGGGACCGAAGATCTCCTCCTGGTGGATCCGCATGTCGGCGGTGACCCGGTCGAAGAGCGTGGCACCGAGGAAGTAGCCGTTCTCGTAGCCGGGGACGCTCAGGTCGCGGCCGTCGACGACCAGTTCGGCGCCCTCCTGGACACCGAGTTCCAGGAAGCCGCGGACCCGGTCCAGGGCATCGCGGCTGACCAGCGGGCCGAAGTCCGCCCGCGGGTCGTGCGAGGCCCCGACCCGGAGGGCCGCGATCCGCTCGGTGAGCTTGGCCACCAGGGCGTCGGCGGTCTCCTCCCCCACCGGGACGGCCACCGAGATGGCCATGCACCGCTCGCCGGCCGAGCCGTAACCGGCGCCGATCAGTGCGTCGGCGGCCTGGTCCAGATCGGCGTCCGGCATGACGATCATGTGGTTCTTGGCCCCACCGAAACACTGCGCCCGCTTGCCGTGCGCCGCCGCCGTCGCGTACACCTGGCTCGCGATCGAGGTCGAGCCGACGAAGCCAAGCGCCGCCACCCGCGGGTCCTCCAGCAACGTGTCGACGGCCTCCTTGCCACCGTTGACCACGTTCAACACGCCCGGCGGCAGGCCCGCCTCGAGGAACAGCTCGGCCAGCCGCAGCGGCACCGAGGGGTCGCGCTCGGAGGGCTTGAGGATGAAGGCGTTGCCACAGGCGATGGCGGGGGCGGCCTTCCAGAGCGGGATCATCGCGGGGAAGTTGAACGGGGTGATGCCGGCGACCACGCCCAGCGGCTGGCGCAACGAGTAGACGTCGATGCCCGTGCCGGCGCTGTCGGTGAACTCGCCCTTGAGCAGGTGCGGGATCCCGGCGGCGAACTCCACGACCTCCAGGCCGCGTTGCAGGTCACCATGGGCGTCGGCGATCGTCTTGCCGTGCTCGGCCGACAACAGCCTCGCCAGCGGCTCGCGTTCGGCCTCGACCAACTGCAGGAAGCGCAGCAGCACCCGGGCTCGGCGCTGCGGGTTCCAGTCGGCCCACTCGATCTGGGCCCGCTCGGCGTCGGCGATCGCCGCCTCGGTCTCGGCCCGGTTCGCGAGCGGGACGCGAGCCTGCACCAGGCCGGTATTGGGGTCGTACACGTCGCCGAACACGCCGGAGGCGCCGGGGACGTGCTTCCCGCCGATGAAATGGGTGAGCTCACGGACCATCACAAGCCTGCTCTCGTCAGGATGTCAGCTGGATCCGAGGGAACCGGAGCACGGCAGGACGTCCGCACGACGCTCGTGGCGAGCGTGGGTGTCGGGTACTGCCGGGCGCGGCGGTCCGTCAGGGTGACGGGCGTGCCGCGACCATCGCAGGATCACCAGGGTCGAAAAGACCACGGACCGGTGCCATGCGTGTTTGCTCCATCCTCGTGGACAACACGGAACACCCGCAGTCGGTATCCTGACTCCCGGATCAGCGCGCGCCACCAGGCCTTCCCGGCTGGCTGCCAGTGGCTGGTACCGCGGTGACGCACTCCCCGGTCACAGTGGCGGGACCGTGCCGGATTCACACCGGCTTCCCTGCACTGCGGGCCTTGTCCACGACCATATAGTTGGACGTCCTAGTAAGTCCAGAGCGCGGCGCCCGCCGGCGCCTGACGGGGGCGGTACAGGTGGAGCCGGCCCCTCGACTCTCGAAGGTCGGCCACGGGCGGCGCCGGGGCGGGTGGTCGCGACTGGTCGCACCCGCCCCGGCGACGGCGTCAGCCGGCCAGCTCCGCGCGGATCTCGCGGGCCGCGGCCACCAGGTGGCCGAGGGAGGCGCGGATCTCGGACCAGCCGCGGGTCTTCAGGCCGCAGTCGGGGTTGACCCAGAGCCGCTCGGCCGGGATGGCGGCCAGCCCGGCCCGGAGCAGACCGGCGGCCTCCTCGGTGCTCGGCACCCGGGGTGAGTGGATGTCGTAGACACCGGGACCGACCTCACGGGGGTAGCCGGCCTCGGCGAGCTCGTGGGCGACCTGCATGTGCGAGCGGGCCGCCTCCAGGGAGATCACGTCGGCGTCGAGGTCGTCGATGGCGGTCATGATGGCGCCGAACTCGGCGTAGCACATGTGGGTGTGGATCTGGGTGTCGGCCCGAACCGCGGAGGTGCTGAGCCGGAAGGCCTCGGTGGCCCAGGCCAGATAGGCCGTGCGGTCGGCGGCGCGCAGCGGGAGGGTCTCGCGCAGGGCGGGTTCGTCGACCTGGATGACGGCGGCGCCGGCCGCCTCCAGGTCGGTGACCTCGTCGCGCAGGGCGAGGGCGACCTGGCGGGCGGTCTCGGCGAGCGGCTGGTCGTCGCGGACGAAGGACCAGGCGAGCATGGTGACCGGGCCGGTGAGCATGCCCTTGACCGGGCGGTCCGTCAGGTCCTGGGCGTAGCGGTACCAGTCGACGGTCATCGGTTCGGGGCGGGAGATGTCGCCGGCCAGCACGGGCGGGCGGACGTAGCGGGTGCCGTAGGACTGGACCCAGCCGTGCTGGGTGGCGAGGTAGCCGGTGAGCCGTTCGGCGAAGTACTGGACCATGTCGTTGCGCTCGGGCTCGCCGTGCACCAGGACGTCCAGCCCGGCCTTCTCCTGGTAGGCGATCACCTCGCGCACCTCGGCCTCCATCCGTTCCTGGTAGGCGCCGGCGTCGATGCGTCCGGCGCGCAGGTCGGCGCGGGCGGTGCGCAGCTCGGTGGTCTGCGGGAAGGAACCGATCGTGGTGGTCGGCAGCAGCGGCAGGCCGAGCCGGGTGCGCTGGGCCTCGGCGCGCTCGGGGTAGGCCTGGGCACGGCGGGCGTCGGCGGCCGTGGTGGCCGCCGTCCGGGCCCGGACGGCTGGATCGTAGGTGAGGGCGGAGGCGGCGCGGGAGGCCAGGTCGGCGCGGTTGGCGGCGAGTTCGGCGGTGATCGCGGAGGCGCCCTCGCCCAGACCGCGGGCGAGGATGGTGGTCTCGGTGGTCTTCTGCCGGGCGAAGGCGAGCCAGCGGGCCACCTGCGGGGCGAGGTCGCGCTCCCGGTCGGCGTCGAGCGGGACGTGCAGCAGCGAGCAGGAAGGGGCGACGTCGACCCGGTCGGCCAGCCCGAGCAGTACGGCCAGGGTGGACAGCGACTTCTCCAGGTCGTTGATCCAGATGTTGCGGCCGTCCACCACGCCGGCGACCAAGCGCTTGCCGGGCAGGCCGCCGACGGCCGCGAGGTCGTCCAGGTTGGCCGCGCCGGGGCCGGTGAAGTCCAGGCCGACGCCCTCGACGGGAGCCTTGGCCAGGACCTTCAGCGCCTCGCCGGCCCGGTCGAAGTAGGTCGCGACCAGCAGCTTGGGCCGGTCGGTGAGGGCGCCGAGTTCCCGGTGGACCCGAGCGGCGGCGTTCAACTCGGCCGGGGTGCGGTCCTGGACCAGCGCCGGCTCGTCCAGCTGCACCCACTCGGCGCCGGCCGCACGCAGGTCCGCGAGGAGCTCGGCGTAGACGGGCAGCAGCCGGTCGAGCAGGGTGATCGGCTGGAAGTCGGCGGCCACGCCGGGCGCGGGCTTGGCGAGCAGCAGGTAGCTGAGCGGGCCGACCAGCACCGGGCGGCCACGGTGGCCGAGGGCGAGCGCCTCACGCAGCTCGGCGACCGCCTTGGTGGAGTTGGCGGCGAAGACCGTGTCCGGGCCCAACTCGGGCACGAGGTAGTGGTAGTTGGTGTCGAACCACTTGGTCATCTCCAGCGGCGCGACGTCCTGGGTGCCGCGGGCCATCGCGAAGTAGCCGTCCAGCGGGTCGGCCTCGACGGCGGCCCGGTGGCGCGGCGGGATCGCGCCGACGGCGACCGTGGCGTCCAGCACGTGGTCGTAGAGCGAGAAGTCCCCGGTGGGCACCTCGGTGACGCCGGCCTCGGCCAGCCGGTGCCAGTTGTCGCGGCGCAGGTCGGCGGCGGTGGCCCGCAGGACCTCGGCGCTGACGCGGCCGGCCCAGTAGCCCTCGATCGCCTTCTTCAGCTCCCGGTTCGGGCCCTGCCTCGGGTAGCCGTAGACGGTGGCCTGCGGGGTGGTGGAACTCGATGACACGGAACTCTCCTTCGCGAGTCGCGTTGCGATCCCGGGAGAGCACGGAGGTACGAGGGTACGAGAGTGGGGAACGCGGCACCAGGGGGTGCCCGCCCCGCCCCGCCGACCCTCCCACGAGGTCACCGAGATCACCGCGCACCGGTGGCACGCGGGCAGTGGCAGGTCTTCGGACTCGCGGGCACGCCGGGCCTGTTGGTCCGGCACCTACTGGCCGTCGCTTCCCGGGCCCCGCTGGGGCCCAGTGCGTGTGACGGCGGTCGTTCCCACTCACCGCTGCGGGGCAGTCCCGGATTTCCACCGGGTTCCCTCTTGCGACGCGCCTGCCTGGCTGGCAGGGCGAACCAACTGCGAGCCACAGCCTAGGCCCATCGGGACAGCTCCGGCAGCGACTGTCCGGATAGCGGATGGTGGTGTGGGAGGGATCCCGACCGTGGAGAGGTCGGGACCGCCCCGCAGCGGTGAGCCGCCGGGCGCCCCGGTGGCTCGAGCGGGCACCACTCGTCGGACGGTCCGCGCGCCCGGGCCCTGCCCGCCGAGTCGGCGCGGTCCGGGTCCGGGGCGAAGGTGCCGACGCGCTCGTCGACCGCCAGCGACCGGCCGGTGGCGGTCGCGGGTTCCACCCCCACCGGGCGCTCCGACCCCGCCCCGGCCCGCCGGTGCCCCGGTCTCCGTCACGGCGGGCCGGGGCGCCGGCGGGCGCGCCGGGGTCAGTGCTCGTGCCGCCGCAGGACGGGGTAGGGCACGGTGGTGCGGCGGTTCTCGTCGATGACGAGGGGGCCGCCGGCCGGCGGCCGGGCTCGCTGGACGCAGTCCTGCCGTTCGCAGATCCGGCAGCCGAGGCCGATCGGGGTGGCCGCGCGGGGGTCGTCCAGGGCGATGCCCTCGGAGTAGACGAGCCGGTGGGCGTGGCGCAGCTCGCAGCCGAGCGCGAGGGCGAAGGTGGTGTGCGGGGCGCCGTGCCCGGGTCCGCTGCGGGTCACGGTGGTGGCGGCCCAGAAGTAGCGCTTGCCGTCGGGCATCTCGGCGACCTGGGTGAGGATCCGGCCGGGGGCGGAGAAGGCCTCGTAGACCGTCCAGAGCGGGCAGGTGCCGCCGAGCCGGGAGAAGTGGAAGTCAGTGGCGGACTGCCGTTTGGAGATGTTGCCGGCCCGGTCCACCCGCAGGAAGGAGAACGGGACCCCGCGCAGGCCGGGCCGTTGCAGGGTGCTCAGGCGGTGGCAGACGGTCTCGAAGCCGACGCCGAAGCGGGTCTGGAGCAGCTCGACGTCGTAGCGCAGCTCCTCCGCGGCGGCGTGGAACGCCGTGTACGGCATCAGCAGGGCGCCCGCGTAGTAGTTGGCGAGGCCGATGCGGGCGAGCGCCGTGGCCGCCGGGGAGCCGAGGGAGGGCGCGTCGGCGAGGTGGTCGAGGAGCGGGCCGTGTTCGAGGACGGCGAGCTGGGTGGCGAGCTGGAAGGCGCGGCGGCCGTCGGTCAGCCAGGGCGAGAGGTGCAGCAGGCGGGCCACCGGGTCGTACCTGCGGACGTCGCCGGCGGCCGGCCCGGGCGGGGCGGTGGCGACGACGCGGATGCCGTGCCGGGAGGCGAGCCGGTGCTCCAGGGCGTCCGCCGCCCGGCCGGGCACGATGCCCAGCGCGGCGGCGTCGTCCTCGGCGGCGGTGTCCAGCTCGGCGATGTGGTTGTGGTGCTCGTAGAAGAAGTCGCGGACCTCGTCGTGCGGCTCGGCGGGCAGACCGGTGGACTCCCCCGGCCCGGCGAGGGTCACGGCGCGTTCCACCGCGTCACGGTAGCGGCGGTGCACGGCGACCAGGGCGCGGGCGACCGCCGGATGGTCGCGGACCACCTCGGCGAGCTCGTCCGCGGGCAGCTCCTCGCCACTGGCCTCGTCCGCGAGCGCGGCGCGCAGGTCGGCGGTGAGCCGACCGGCACCGCTGTCGGAGAAGAACTCCGGGTCGGTGCCGAGGACCTCGGCGATCCGCAGCAGCACCGGCGCGGTGAGCGGGCGCTGGTTGTGCTCCAGCTGGTTGAGGTAGCTGGTGGAGATCCCGAGTCGGCGGGCCAGCTCGACCTGGCTGAGCCCGTGGTCGCGACGGAGCCGGCGCAGCTTCGCGTGGGCGTAGACCTTCTGGCCAGGCGTGCGGTTCACGGTCCTCCTGCTCGTCGTCGGCGGCGCACGACCCGCAAAGTTAGCAGCCGCGGATTCGCAAAATCCGCACTTCCGCATCGCTGACCTGGACGGATTTCGCAGGATGGACGGGTCGACCACGGGCTCGGCCCGGGGAATGCTGCAAGTGCGCGCCGGGCCCCCCGGAGTCCCCGTCATCGGCACGACACCGTGCCGGAGGGCGGAGCGCCACCCATCCAGCAGGAGCCCGGCAGCCGCCGGGCCGAACCGTCGAGGAGTCCTGTGATCGACCATCAGGTACGGGTCCACCCGAGCGCGAAGGCGCTGCCCCGTGCGGAGCAGATCGCCTGGAAGCTCGCCGCCATGGCCTGCGGCACCGGGCAGCCCGAGGGGGACGTGGCCGCGATGGCGGTCAACCGGGTCATCGACAACGCGGCCGTCGCCGTGGCCTCGCTGCGGCGGCGTCCGGTCGCCGTCGCCCGCGCGCAGGCGCTGCCGCACGGCGGCACACCGGGCGCCTCGGTGTTCGGCACGGCGCCCGGCGTGCGCGTGTCACCGGAGTGGGCGGCCTGGGCCAACGGCACGGCGGTGCGCGAGCTCGACTTCCACGACACCTTCCTGGCCGCGGACTACTCCCACCCGGGCGACAACATCCCGCCGCTGCTGGCCGTCGCCCAGCACACCGGCCGCGGCGGCGCCGACCTGCTGCGCGGCATCACCGCGGCGTACGAGATCCACGTCGGTACGGGCGATCTGCCTGCACGAGCACCGGATCGACCACGTGGCCCACCTGAGCGCGGCCACCGCCTGCGGGATCGGCGCCCTGCTCGGGCTGCCGGCCGACGTCACGTACCAGGCCGTCCAGCAGGCCGTGCACACCACGACGGCGACCCGGCAGTCCCGCAAGGGCGAGATCTCCAGCTGGAAGGCGTTCGCCCCGGCCTTCGCCGGGAAGGCGGCGATCGAGGCGGTGGACCGGGCGATGCGAGGCGAGACCTCCCCGTCGCCGATCTACGAGGGCGAGGACGGCTTCCTCGCCTGGATGCTCGACGGACCCGACGCCGCCTACACGGTGTCGCTGCCGGAGGACGGCGAGCCGCGGCGCGCGATCCTCGACACCTACACCAAGGAGCACTCCGCCGAGTACCAGGCGCAGGCGATCATCGACCTGGCGCGGCGGCTGCGCGAGAAGGCCGGACCGCTTGACCAGGTGCGCTCCATCGTGCTGCACACCAGCCACCACACCCACCACGTCATCGGCTCCGGCGCCAACGACCCGCAGAAGTACGACCCGAACGCGAGCCGTGAGACCCTCGACCACTCGGTGCCCTACATCTTCGCGGTCGCGCTGGAGGACGGTGTCTGGCACCACGAGCGCTCCTACGCCCCCGAGCGGGCCCGGCGCCCGCAGACCGTCAAGCTGTGGCGGAAGATCACCACGGTCGAGGACCCGGAGTGGACCCGCCGCTACCACGACCCCGACCCCGAGCGGCGGGCCTTCGGCGGTCGGGCGGTGATCACCCTGGACGACGGCTCGGTGATCGAGGACGAGCTGGCCGTCGCCGACACCCACCCGGCCGGCGCCCGCCCCTTCGACCGACCGGCCTACGCGGCCAAGTTCCGCACCCTCACCGAGGGCATCGTCACCCCGGCCGACCAGGACCGTTTCCTGTCCGCCGCCGAGAACCTCGCCGACCTGACCGCCCGCGACCTGGACGATCTGTTCCCAGCCGTCGACACCGGGGCCGTGCGCGACTTCGACGCGAGCCTGCCGAAGGGCCTGTTCTGATGCTGCACACCCGCACCACCGCGTCCCAGCGCCGCCGCGCGCTGCGCGAACGGCTGGCGACCGGACGCCTGCTGGCCGTGCCGGGCGCCATCAACCCGCTGTCCGCCCGCCTGATCCAGGACACCGGCTTCGAGGCCGCCTACCTGTCCGGCGCGGTCCTCGCCGCCGATCTGGGCCTGCCCGACATCGGCCTGACCACGTCGACCGAGATCGCCGCGCGCGCCCAGCAGACCACCCGGGTCACCGACCTGCCCGTCCTGATCGACGCCGACACCGGGTTCGGTGAGCCGATGAACGCCGCCCGCACGGTCCAGCTGATGGAGGACGCGGGCCTGGCCGGCCTGCACCTGGAGGACCAGGTCAACCCCAAGCGCTGCGGCCACCTCGACGGCAAGTCGGTCGTGCCCCGCGAGGAGATGACCCGCCGCGTCCGGGCCGCCGTCGACGCCCGCCGCGACCCCGACTTCCTGCTCATGGCCCGCACCGACGCCCGAGCCCTTGAGGGACTGGACGCGGCGATCGACCGGGCCAAGGCGTACGTCGACGCCGGTGCCGACGCGATCTTCCCCGAAGCCCTCGCCGACGAGGCCGAGTTCGAAGCCTTCCGCAAGGCCCTCCCCGGGGTGCCGCTGCTCGCCAACCTGACCGAGTTCGGCAAGAGCCCACTCCTCGACGCCCACACCCTGCAGGACCTCGGCTACGACATCGCCCTCTACCCGGCCACCCTGCTGCGCCTGGCCATGGGCGCGGTCGAGGAGGGCCTGCGCACCATCGCCAGCGAGGGCACCCAGCAATCCCTGCTGCCACGCATGCAGACCCGCTCCCGTCTCTACGAACTCCTCGGCTACCAGGAGTACACGGCCTTCGACTCGGCCGTCTTCGACTTCACCCTCCCGCCCGGCACCTGACGCACCGGAGGCACCACCATGACCACCGCACCCGAGATCCACCGCGGCCTCGCCGGTGTCGTCGTCGACACCACCGAGATCTCCACCGTCATCCAGGAGACCAACTCCCTGACCTACCGCGGCTACCCGGTCCAGGACCTCGCCGCCCAGCGCTCCTTCGAGGAGGTCGCGTACCTGCTGTGGCACGGCGACCTGCCCGACCACGAGCAGCTGCGGGACTTCCAGGCCCGCGAACGCGCCCTGCGCCCGCTCGATCGCACCACCTCCGAGCTGCTGGCCAAGCTGCCCGGGACCTGCCACCCGATGGACGTCCTGCGCACCGCCGTGAGCTTCTTCGGCGCCGAGGACCCCACCGAGGACGACGACCGGCCGGCCCCCAACCTCGCCAAGTCCCTCACCCTGCTGGCCAGGCTGCCCACCGTGGTCGCCGCGGACCAGCGCCGCCGCCGGGGGCTGGACCCCATCGCCCCGGACCCCGACCTCGGCTACGCCGAGAACTTCTTCCGCATGTGCTTCGGCTCCGTCCCGGCACCGGAGGTGGTCCGCTGCTTCGAGCTCTCCCTCGTGCTCTACGCCGAGCACAGCTTCAACGCCTCCACCTTCACCGCGCGCGTGGTCACCTCCACCCTCTCCGACCTCTACAGCGCCGTCACCGCGGCGATCGGCGCGCTCAAGGGCCCGCTGCACGGCGGCGCCAACGAGGCGGTGATGCACATGCTGGAGGAGATCGACGACCCGGCCCGGGCCGCCGCGTGGCTGGACGAGGCGCTCGCCGCGGAGCGGAAGATCATGGGCTTCGGCCACCGCGTCTACAAGCACGGCGACTCCCGCGTCCCGATCATGCAGAACGCCCTGGACGAGCTGGTGGCCCGCGCCGCCGACCCCGCGGCGGCCCGGCTGGCCGCCCTGCACACCGCGCTGCGCGAGGCGATGCTGGAGCGCAAGGGCATCCACCCCAACCTCGACTACCCCGCCGGGCTCGCCTACCACCTGATGGGCTTCGACACCCCCACCTTCACACCCGTCTTCGTGATGAGCCGCATCACCGGCTGGACCGCCCACATCACCGAGCAGCTGGCCCACAACGCGCTGATCCGGCCGCTGGCCTCCTACGACGGCCCGGGCCAGCGGCCGGTGCCGGCTCTCGGGTAGGCCACGGTCGGGGGCGCCGGGCAGCTCGTGTCGATCACCGGCGCCCGGTACTCCTCCCCCGGGCGCGGCACCATACGGAGGCGGGGAACGTCCGGACCACCTCGTCAGGTCTTCGGCGCGGGCCGCTGGCCGAGGGCGCGGGCCACCAGGCTCGCCGTCATCCTCTCCACCACCGCGCGGTGCCGGTGACGCCGGTGTCAGCCCCGGCCGGCCAGGGCGAGCCGTACGGCCGCCGCCGGACTGTCGGCCAGGAGAGGTCCGGGGACGGCCTCGCCCAGCGCGTCCGTGATCCGCCAGCCGCCGAGACTGACGACCGGCTTGACGCCTCGTCTCATGGCCATGGCCACTTCGGAGAGCGTGCCCCACGACCCGCCGACGGCGATGACCGCGTCCGCGGAACCGACCAGGACGCTGTTCCGGGCCTGGTTCATGCCGGTGGCGACGGCGGCGGTCAAGTAGGGCGAGGCCCCGGACCTGTCGGCCCCGGAGAGGACGCCGATGACGAGACCGTCCGCGCCGGCCGCCCCCTCCGCGGCGGCGGCCATGACACCGCCGTAGCCCCCGCAGAGCACGACCGCACCCGAGCGGGCCAGCAGAGCACCGACCTCCCGGGCAGCCGCTTCCTCGGCCGCACTGCACTCCGCGGGCCCACACACCGCCACCTGGATCACCGCTGCTCCGTCCGCCGATGGTTCGCGCCGAAGGCCCGCGCGACGCAGCCGCTGTCGCCCTGCTGCCGTCGCGCGCCCCGGCAAGTGCGTGGATGCCGTGGGGAGCGGGATCTCGCACCTCCCGTCGTCCCTACGGACACCGCATTCTCCCCCGACCGAGCCCGAAGGCCGTCCGCAACACGGCACCAGACCAGGCCCCAGGTCTTCCTGGCGCGCGAAACACCGGCAGGCCCCCGACGCGGCTTCAGCGCGGGGGCCGCCGGTGTCTCGGCGTTCCTCCGCCACTCGGCGGTCCCTCTCCAAGTCTGCTGCCTGGCATAGGAGTTCGGACGCGCCGGTGGGATCACGGCCTGGCGGCCATTGGTGCGGGGGGCGGGGTGGGTGGCCCCCGATGCGACTGGTGGTCGTGTTCTTGAGCTCGTGCGGTCGGGAACCCGACCGCCAGATCGGATCGGCGCCGGTCGTTCAGCTCAGGCGCTGCTCGGCGAAGGCGATCATCGCGTCCCGGTGGTACTCGGCCAGGCCGGGGGCGATCGCCTCGAAGACCGACTTCCACTCGCTCTCGTCCACGTAGGTCTGGGCGAGGCGCTTGAAGGCCGCGGCGTCGGGCGTCCAGAACTCGCTCACGCCCCGGTGGTGCACGGCGATCTCCTCGAGCACCTCCGGGTCGTTGGCGGGCCTGCCGGCCTCCATGAACTCGGCCACCCGGACCATCTCCGCGGTCCGCTCGCGCTGGAGGCGCTCGTAGTCAGCGGGGGTCAGGGACTCGAGCGCCTTGCGGGACTCGTCCCACTCCCTGGGCCAGCGCGTGCGGGTGTAGGCGTCGTGCTTGGCCGCGTCGAACTCGCGGAACAGGTTTTCCGGCCGGTTGATCTTCGACATGGGCGTCCCGTCCTTCCTCTGTTGCAGCATGACGATCGTGCGAGTGACCGTGTTGACGAGCACTCTCAGTTGGTCATATTCAGCCAGGAGTCGTTCACGATGCGCCTTCAAAGCTTCGATCTCGTCGGTCTGCTGACTCAGCACTTCGGAGATCTCACTCAGGCCCATTCCCAACTCCCGCAACATGAGTATCCGTTGAAGCCGTTGGAGACTCTGCTCCTCATAGCAGCGGTAACCGTTGCTCTCGTTCCGCGTCGCCACGAGCAGGCCGATCTCGTCGTAGTGGCGGAGTGTGCGAGAGCTGATCCCGGACATCTTGGCCACATCTGCGATCGAGTGAGCCATTGCCTTGTCTGTCATCGCCTCCCATCACCGGAGTTGGTGCCACGGCCGCAGCAGTGAGACTAGAAGTTGACGTAGCGGAAAGGTCAATGCTCCATCCCGTCATCCCGGCGGCGCCATGGGGGACTTCCTCGCCCCGGTCGAGACGAGCGCGGCTCGCCGGAGCTCGGGATGCCGGCGGCTCGGGCCGGTCCCCGGTGGCGGAGTGGGCGGACCTCGATGGCGGAGTGGGCGGACCTCGGTGATCCGCCGTTCGACGCGAGCCGGGGTCCGGCAGGATCGTCGACCGCAGCTGCTGGGCCACCCACGTCCCGTGCGCCGCCGCCCGGACCCGACGGATACCCAACGCCTACCGCGCCCTCGGCCACCGGAAGGCCGAGGGCGGAGTGCTGGTGATGCGCGCGCCCGCGGCAGTACGGGCGACGGCTAGCGGCGCGGGGCGTGGTGGGTGTCGCCCGGATACTCGCCGGTGTCGTCGTCCGGGAAGGAGACGGTCAGGCTGATCCGGTACTCGCACACGTCCTCGCGGTGACCGGGCACCCTGGCCCAGGCGGTGCAGTGCACCTCGGCCTCGGGAGCCTGCCGGCACCAGGCCGCCGCCTCCTCCAACGCCCGCGCGGCACTGTCGGCG
This sequence comes from Kitasatospora sp. NPDC024654, assembly GCF_055559155.1. NCBI lineage: Bacteria > Bacillati > Actinomycetota > Actinomycetes > Kitasatosporales > Streptomycetaceae > Kitasatospora > Kitasatospora sp. NPDC024654. Next base: position 13,158 of record NZ_JBVHLF010000051.1, on the reverse strand, counting down.
GTGCAGACCACCACACTGTGGGCGGCCACCGTCACGTCCCCACTCCCGCAACCGGTCACGGGCAGCGCCCGCACCGCGCCGGCCGCTCGGGTCAGGTCCCGGGTCAGGTCCCGCACGATCCGCGGCGCGGCCACCGCCGGGGTACCCGACCGCAGCCCGGGCAGCGACGCGCCGGCCCCGATCGGCGGGCAGGCTGGAGCGGTCATGGAGGGAACGTCGGGCTCGGTCAGCGGCCCGCCCCCGGCGGGCGGCATCGATGGCGTCGGCGACAGGGCCGCCTCAGTCTGCGCAGTCACTCCACCAGCATGCCCGCCTACACAGAGCGAAACGACCGCTTTCACCCCTGAAGGCGACACCTCGTCGAAAAAAGCTCCTGCCCCCGGCACATGCATGCTCTGGACAGCACATCAACCCCATTGAACAGCACAGGAGTTCGACCGATCATCGGCCCGGAACACCCTACCCGGCGACTTGTCCGATGACCGCGGAATCCTCCACCCCCGCACACGCGATCCGACACCGGTCCAACTACCCGATCACCAGAGCGGACATCCATTCGACAGGGGCATGCCGGTACGGACCGGCGCGCGGGCGAGACGCGACACCCACGGCGCCCCCGCCCGCGCGACCGGTCCCGGCCGGGCCGCAGACCCAGTCGACCTGCTCAGTCGGCCTGCGCCTGGTAGAGGCCACGGCCCACACGCTGGGCGCGGGAGGCCTTGGCAAGACGCTCCAACGAGGTGCGCACGGTGTTGACGGCCGACGGGGTGGCGTCGCGCCCCAGGGCCTCGGCCACCTCACGGACCTTGACCGGCCCGCCGGCCTGGAGCAGGTGCGCGACGATGGCCTCGGTCAGTCCGGACGCGCGCTTGGCGGCGGCCTGCGGGGCAGCGGCCTCCTCGGCCACGGGCGCGGCCTTGGCCCGGCCACGGGCGCCACCGGCCGGCGCGGCAGCCTTCCGCTTCCCCGCCGGGGCCGAGGTACGAGCGGCCTTCACGGCACGCCGCGCACGCACCGGCTTCTTGGGCGCCGTGGACGCCTCGGGCTCGGCGGCCTCCGTGCCCTTCTCCTGGAGGAAGGGCGCCGTCGCCAGCGAGTGCAGGCTCTCCAACGCGCCACGCACCGCCGCCAACCGCTCCGTCACGGAGCTCAACTCGCCTTCCAGGCGCTGCTTCTGCTCCTCCAGCGCCGGCAACTCGCGCTCCAGCAGCGCGATCGTGGACTCCACATCGCCGTGGACTCGAGAGATGGTTGCCAAGGGTTGCCTCATTTCATCGGATTCCAACCACCGCCACAACACACGGTGGTAACCGAGAACTCTACGACGCCCCAACCCCACCAGCACACCACGCCCCCGAACCACCAGGGCCACTGCCCGAACCGAGTCGGGAAGTCCCAGCCGCCACACAGGGATTCACCAGCAACCGAACCCCCATTCCATACACCTGTACGGCAACACGGCAGACCAGACACGACATCCGCACGCGACGTACCGCGACGGCCAGCATCACTCTTACAAGCCACCCAGGCACCAGGGGAAACACCCAGGTGCCGGGCGGCTGCGCCCCGCGAGCAGCCACTACCGTGCGCGAACACCACGACCCGGCGGCACTCCGCACCCTCCCGTCCACCGGTCCCGGTCGGACCGTTGGACCCGAGCCAGGACGCCGTCGCTCGGCGCACTCTGGAAGTACAGGACGCCGTCGCTCGGCGCACTCTGGAAGTAGCCGAACAACCCACGACCAAGGAGGCCGACATGGCCGGCGATCTGTTGAGAAGGTTCCCGCTGACGCCGCACTGGCCGACGCTGGCCGAGTGGTTCGAGAACATGGAGTTCCGGATGCCCTCGGACGAGCACATGATCCGGATCGAGGAGTCGCAGGAAGAGGGAATGTACCAGGTCAGGGCGGAGCTTCCGGGTATCGACCCCGACCGGGACGTCAACATCACCGTCGAGGACGGCGTCCTGACCATCCACGCCGAACGCAGCGAGGAGAAGAAGGAGGGCAACCGCTCGGAGTTCCGCTACGGCTCGTTCACCCGCAGTGTCCAGCTGCCCGCGGGGGCGAGCGAGGCGGAGATCACCGCCACGTACGACAAGGGCGTCCTGACCGTCAAGGCGCCCATGAGCAAGGTGGAGAAGCCCAGCCGCAAGATCGAGATCACCCACGGCAGCTGACGGTCGGCACGAGGTGCCTGCCGACGGATGCGGCGAGCCCGCCCGGCGGCACGGCCACCGGGCGGGCGTTCGTCATCGGAACCGGCCGGTCACTCCTCGTGCGGACCCGCGTCGAGTTGGTACGTCCTGGTCCAGGTCTCGCCGCAGCGGCAGGCGAACTGCTCCACCAGCTCCCCGTCGTCGCTCACCCCGAGGCCCGCACGCAGTCGGACGTGGACGTGCTGGCTCATGATGGGACCGACCTTCGCTTCGTACCAGAACTGATTCTCCCCATCGTCCACGACATCCCACCGGGACGGAAGGCGCGCCGCCGCCCGTCCCGCCAGGTGAGACCGGTGGACAACACCCGGCTCCGACGGCCATCCCGTCGGAGCCCGGTCACACCAGCACCGAGCCGCCGTCCACCGCGATGACCGCGCCGGTCGCGTAGGTCTGCGTCATGCAGTACAGGTACGCCTGGGCGATCTCCGCCACCTCGCCGACGTGCCCGACCAGGGTCTGCTCGGTCCCCTGCCGGTAGAGCTCCGCGCGGGCGTCCTCGTCCAGGTCCGACCAGAGCGAGCTGCGCACCAGTCCGGGCCGCACCAGGTTGACCCGGACCGGCGCGAGCTCGACGGCCAGCGCACGGGCGAGCGCCTCCATCGCGCCGCACAGACTCGCCGGCACCGCCCAGCCCGGCCCCGGCCGCACGCCGGCCGAGCCCCCGGTCAGGCTGATCGAGCCACCGGCGCGCAGGTCCCGGCGGCGGCCGCGACGGTGGCCAGCGCGCCCAGGTAGCGGGTCTGCGGGAAGCCGCGGACCGCGTCCAGCTCCAGCCCGTCGATCGGCAGCAGGCGCAGCGCCTCGCCCGCCGTGTAGGCGAGGTGGCCGAAGGGGCCGATCCGATCGAAGAGCTCGCCCAGCGCCGCCTGGTCGACGACGTTCACGGTGTGGCCCCGCGCGCCCTCGGCAGCTCGGCCAAGGCGCGGGCGACGCTGCTCTCGCGGGCGGAGACGACGGTGATCGCCGCACCGTGGGCCGCCGCGGCGCGGGCGGTGGCCAGGCCGATGCCGGAGGTGCCGCCGATCACGACAACGTGCCGGTCGGCGAGGGAGGGCGTGCCGACCGCCGCGACGGGGGCCTGGGCGGGGGTGGTGGTCATGCGGGAACTCCTGGTGGTGTGCTGTTCTCGCCGCCGTCGGGCGGCACACCTCAAGGATCGGCCGCCACACCGCGGCACGCCCAAGACCTCTTCCGCCAGTTGCCACACTTCACCGGTATGGCGAGGCGGAACCGATGGACCTCGATCCGCGGAGGATCCGCCATCTCATGGCCCGGGCCGGGCAGCTGAACTTCGGCCGCGCCACCCACCTTCCCTGTATCGCCTTGGCCGGCGTTGTCGCGTCAGATCCACGCACCGGAAGGCGGGTTAGGCGATCAGCTGCTGGCTCACGACCATCACGGCACCCGCCCACCCCGGCCGGCGAGCGACTGCCGCGACCGGCCGGGTCCGTCCCGGGGTGGCCCGCACCGGGACGGACTCAGGGAGGCAGCAGCTGCCCGCGAAGAGCCGCCACCAAGTCCTCGTCGATGCCGAGTTGTTCGGCGGCGTAGCCGTGCACCGACCCGTACCGGGTGGTCAGGTCGGCCAGGAAGAGTCGCATGATCTCGGCGGGGGCACGGCCGTAGGCGGGCCAGCTGAGGGTCAGGTGCGGGTAGCTGGCGTGCCACTCGGCGATGATGCGTTCGGTGGCCAGCCCGGTCAGCGTGAAGTCGGCGACGATGTCGTCCTCGTCCACCCCGACCAGGGCGAGGACCAGCATGGCCAGCAGGCCGGTGCGGTCCTTGCCGGAGTGGCAGTGGAACACCAGCGGGGCGGTGTCGGCGGCGATGATCTCCAAGGCGCGCCGGAGCTCCTTGACGCCGTCGTGGGCGACCTCGGTGTACTTGTCGGCCAGGAAACGCGCGGGCTCGACCTCCGGGCCCAATCCCGCCTGGTCGTAGGGCCGGTGCTCGATGCTCAGGTTGTGGTAAGCCAGCTGCTGCCGCCGCGGAACGCGTCCGCTGCGTTCGATCTCCCAGGGATACCGAAGATCGATCACGGTGCGGACACCCAGGGCGAGGAAGCGATCCCAGTCCCGGCCCTGCAACTTGCCCAGCGAGTCGGAGCGAAAGAGCCGACCCCAGCGCACCGTTCGACCGTCGGCCGCCCGATAGCCGCCCAGATCACGGAAGTTGTGCAGCCGCTCGAACGCGATGTGTCTTCTCATCCGAGTCAGCTTACGGCCCTCCCTGCCGGCCTCTTCACCGCGTGGTCAAGCGGCTCGGCGGACCAGGGCGGACGGCGCGGCCGGCGCGGTGCACCCAACCCCTGTGAGTGACACAGAGGCTGGGTGGGCGGGAGGGATCAGGCCGTACCGAAGCGACCCGCCTTGACCCCGGCGACGAACGCGGCGATGGAGGCGGCGGGGAACCCGAGGGCGGGTCCCTCGGGGTCCTTGGAGTCACGGACCGGCATGACGTCCGCGTAACCGGGCGCGACCTCGATGCACTGGCCGCCACCGTTGCTGTAGGACGACTTGAGCCAGGGAGCGCCAGTCAGGTCAACATCTTCCTTCATGTTGCGTAGTTCCTTCCGTGCCTTGCGGATGAGGGCCAGAGATGCGGCCTGGGGAAGGGCTTCAACCTGCAGCTGATCGTAGTCCCCTGCCCTCTGACAGTCTCGATATCCCGCTCCAGACAGCCGCGTTGCAGGGTCTCCGTGTACCCGGGCACGGTCCGGTCAGGAAGCGTCAGCAATGTGACAGCCATAGTGAACGGTAGGTTCTCCCCCATCTCCTTGGGGGCGACCTGGATGGTGATGTTCGGACGCCGAGCCAACGCCTCAAGATGTCGAAGCTGACCTGCCATCACAGTCACTCCACCAACTGGGCGCAGGCAGCTTTCCTCCAGGACAGCACGCACGACCGCAGGCGGTGTGCGAGTAAGCAGTTGCTGTCTGCCGAGACGGAAGGCCGGAGCTCGTCAGCCTGCCGCTGGGTGATCCTGCCACGCCGCACGAACCCCGACATCAGGGCTTGGGCGTAGCCCTCAGTCTGCAACAACCCCGGGATGACACCCAACTCGAAGAGCTTGATGTTAGCGACTCTTGCTTCGCAGCCGGCGAACTCCGGGAAGCCGTAGATCAGTGCGGTGTGGTGAAGGTTCCACCCACCCCCATCCCACCTGGATCAAGAGTCAAGTCAGATCGCTTCCGATCCTAGCTCCAAGCGTCGACCATGAGTAGCGGAACGACTACGTAGTGGAGCGGCCGTGGATCACGCGAGCCTTGTCCCGGACGGCGCCGAGCATCGGCAGGCCCTGGAGCATCGAGCAGAGGCCGAAGCGGCGGCGGACGCCTTCGAGCACGCTCAGCAACTGGCCCTCCTGCCGCCCCTGGTGGGACTGGAGCTGCGCCGGATCACCAGCATCCGCGAGGGCGCCCACATCGAGATCAGCGGGTGCAGCACCAGGACCCTCCACGCCTACGCCGAGCACATCGAAGCCCACGCGCACTGCACCGGCCACATCATCCAGGGCGAGGTCGTGCCCCCTCGGGTGGCCGAACCTCTCGTCGCGAGGGCGGAGTTGACCAAGTGGGTGACGTATCGGCGAAGGTCCCCAGCACGGGGACGTTCGTGGTCGACATGACGACCCGACGCACGATGATCGTCATGGACTTCCGCGACGGGAAGCTCTACATCCGTCCACTCGCCGGCGGCATCGAGTGGCAGCGCGGGCCCGACGAGGTACGCCCGGCGGACCGTTCGGAGGTGCTGCGGCCCGCGTGGCGCGCATCAACGCCGCCGACAGCGCGACCGTGCACGGTCCGGCCACCTGGCCGAAGCACGACCCGGGCCGCGCACGACCCGAGTGAGGCTAGCCCCGCCTCAGTCCGGTGCACCGGCCGCACGGGCGGTGCACCGGGCGAGCTGACACACACGGTCGGTGGCGCCCAGCGGGCCGGGCCCGACCGCCCACCGTCATCGGACCCGCCGCCGGATCACGGTGAGCAGCCACAACCCGGTGGCCGCGTTCAGCACGCCGAGCGGAACCCAGGCCAACGCGGTGTGCGGGCCGAGCTGCCCGTGGGGATGGGCGACCGCCCGGACCACCAGCACCACGGTGGCCACCTTCGCCACGGCGGCGAGCACGGTCAGGATCAGCGGCCCACGCCGGGGCGCCGTCGCCCCCGCCGCGATGGCGAGCAGCCAGGCGCAGGCGAGGGCGACGAGCCAGCCGGCGGGCAGCGGGCGCAGGGAGGTCGCGAAGACGCCGATGCTGGCGACGAAGGCCAGCGCGGAGGGCAGGCGCCGCGCTGCGGGCACCGAGGGGAGGATCCGGACTCTCGGGCCGGAGTCTGCGGGTGCGGTCATATCCCGAGAGTAGTCATTCGATGACTCTCGGCAATGGCTCCAGTGGGGTGCGGTGCGCCCCGGGCGTGGGGCGCACCCCCCGACGGGACACCGGTCGGGGCGGTCGCCTCCCGTGCCGGGCACCTGCCCGGGTCGGGCTAACCGGCGACCGGCTCGTCGGCGAGGTAGGGCGGGGCGGGCTCGTACTGGATGTACCGGCGGACGGCGCGGGCGTGGTCACGGCCGTGCAGGCGGCCGACGAGCCACAGGGCCATGTCGATTCCGGCCGAGACGCCCTGACTGGTGACCAGGTTCCCGTCGACGACGTAGCGGGCGTCGCGCACCACGGTGACGTCACCCCTGGCCTCCAGGGCGTCCTCGAACAGGTGATGGGTTGCTACCCTGCGACCACGGGCCGGGCCCGCCTCGTGCAACAGCAGGGCGCCGGTGCACACGCTGGTGGTCCAGACGGCGCCGGCGGCGGTCACGCGGATCCAGTCGATGAGCGCGGGGTTGGACACCTCGCGGCGGGTCCCGTTGCCGCCCGGGACCAGCAGGACGTCCAGCGAAGGGTGGTCGTCCAGGGTGTGGTCCGGCAGGACCCGCATGCCCTTGTTGCAGCGGACGGCGTCGGGGTGTTCGGCGATGAGCAGCACGGTGTCGGCGTGGTCGCGCAGCATCGAGGAGGCGGTGAACACCTCCCACGGCCCGGTGAAGTCCAGTTCCTCGGCTCCGTCGAAGGTCAGCAGACCGTAAGTGGTCACAGGTACTCCCTGGTGGATCGGAATCGGTCGCGGTAGTCGGACGGTGCGACACCCAGTCGCCGGTGGAAGGCGCGGCGCAGCGTCTCCGCGGTGCCGAAGCCGTACCGATGCGCGATGGTCTCGACGGGATGGTCGCCCTCGGCGAGTGCCCGCTTGGCGGCCTCGACGCGGACGCCCTCGACGTACGCCGCGGGCGGGACGCCGAGCTCGGCTGTGAACCTGCGCTGGAGATGGCGGGGGCTCAGCCCGGCGTGCCCGGCGAGGTCGGTGATGCCGTGCCGGGCACCGGGATCGGTGTGGATCGCCGCCACCACGGCACGGATGGGGTCGGTGGCCGGCTGCGTGGACCACAACGGCACGCTGAACTGCGACTGGCTGCCGGGGCGGCGCAGGAACAGCACCATCTCCTGCGCGATGGCGTGGGCGACGTTCCGGCCCAGATCGTCCTCGACCAGGGCGAGTGCCAGGTCCATCCCCGCCGTCACCCCGGCCGACGTCCACACCCGCCCATCCCTGAGGAAGATCGGATCGCAGTCGACGACCAGTTCGGGGTGCTCCCGCATGAGCTGCTGCTCGCGCGCCCAGTGGGTGGTCACCCTGCGTCCGCGGAGCAGTCCGGCGGCCGCCAGCAGGAACACCCCGCTGCAGACCGAGGTGACGCGCCGGGCGGTGGCTCCGGCGGTGGCGATCCAGTCCGTCAGCGCCGGATCGTGCCGGGCTCGGTCGACTCCGCCGCCGCCAGCCACCACCACCGTGTCGATCCCGGCGGGGTCGAGATCGGCCACGCCGTGGGGAGCGTGTACCGAAAGGCCGCTGCCGGAGCGCACCAGGCCCGGCACCGGTGCCGCGATCTGGCAGGTGTACCCGCCGGTGAGCCGGTGGGCGTGCTGGAAGACCTCGTACGGGCCGGAGAGGTCGAGGGGCTGGAAACCCTCGAAGATCACGAAGGCGATGCGGCGCTGCTCCACCCCTCCACCCTGCGGTCCGGCGGCGGATGGCGTCAACGACGGACACCCCACGCTTCGCGCCATCGGAAAGTGCAGGCCGGTGGGTGGTGGGGACGGTCCCACCACTCACCGAGGCCGGACCGTTCACCCGGTCTTCAGCCCTCGCAGTGCGGCCGTGCCCCTCGCCGTCCGTCACTGTCCGTCTCGTCGGCCCGTCGCGCGCCGTGCCTTCGAGGCGGGACCTGACTAGGGCACGGTGACGATGATCTTGCCGCGGGTGTGCCCCTCGGCGTTCAGGCGCTGGGCCTCGGCGGCCTCCCGCAGCGGGAAGGTCGCGGCGACCTCCACGCGCAGCTTGCCGGCGTCCGCCAGCTCCCCGAGCGCGGCCAGATCAGCCGCGTCGGGACGCACGAAGACGAAGCGCCCGCCGAGCCCGAGGACCGCGTCGTCCGCGATCGAGGCCAGGCGCCCACCGTCGGCCAGCAGCTGCGGGGAGTCGGCCAGCGCCTGCCCGCCGACGAGGTCGAGCACGGCGTCCACGCCACCCGGTGCGTGTGCACGCACACGCTCGACCAAGCCCTCCCCGTACCCGACGGGCTCGGCGCCGAGCGAGCGCAGGAAGTCGTGGTTGCGCTCGCTCGCGGTGCCGATCACTTGGGCGCCGAGCGCGACCGCGACCTGGACGGCCAGCGTGCCGACCCCGCCGGCGGCGGCGTGCACCAGGACGGTCTCCCCCGCCTTGATCTGAAGCGCACCGGTCAGCGCCTGGTAGGCGGTCAGGCCGGCCAGCGGCAACCCGGCGGCTTGCTCGAAGGTCAGCGAGCGCGGCTTGTGGGCCAGCGTGCGCACGGGCGCGGCGACGTACTCGGCGAAGGTGCCGCGACCCACCAGGTCCTCGCGCACGTAGCCGATCACCTCGTCGCCGGGCGCGAACTCGCTCACCCCGAAGCCGACCCGCTCGACGACGCCGGAGACGTCCCAACCCGGGATGACCGGGAACACGGCGTCGATCACGGCGTCCAGGTAACCGGCCTGGATCTTCCAGTCCACCGGGTTGACGGCGGCGGCACGCACCTTGACCAGCACCGAGTCAGGACCGAGCTTGGGCTCGGGCACGTCCCCGTACTCGAGGACGCCGGGTCCGCCGTAGCCGCGATAGGTGATGGCCTTCATGGATACTCCTGGACGAGTAAGGACGAGAACCTCGATGGTTGAGATCCTCAAGCAATGCAAACGACCGTAGACCTGAATAATTGAGAGTGTCAAGCATCGGGGACGTCATCGGCCGTTCGGCGGCGCGGCCGCTCCCACCGCTCCCCCGGCCGGGTGAGCAAGGGCCGCGCGAGCGGCCGGGCGCCGGCGGCGGCGTGCGAGCATCCCCTGTGCCGGAAGGCCCCCGCGCCCCGGTCTCCCCGGGCGGGGCGCGGGCATGCCGGCACGCGGGCCGCCCCTTTGACGGCCGGCCCAGGCCGCGCCGACGCGGCCACCACGGCGAGCGCGCCCGGGCGCGGCGAGAGGGAACCCCAGGTGCAGTTGAGTGCCGCCGCCGACCTGCGGCTGAACGCCCAGCCCATCGACTACGCCCTGCTGGCCGTCTACTTCGTGATGGTCCTCGGCATCGGCACCCTCGCCCGCCGCTCGGTCTCCTCCAGCCTCGACTTCTTCCTGTCAGGACGGTCGCTGCCGGCCTGGGTGACGGGACTGGCGTTCATCTCCGCGAACCTGGGTGCCGTCGAGATCTTCGGAATGACCGCCAACGGCGCCGAGTTCGGCATCCCCACCGTGCACTATTACTGGATCGGCGCGATCCCGGCCATGGTCTTCCTCGGGCTGGTGATGATGCCGTTCTACTACGGCTCGAAGGTGCGCAGCGTGCCGGAGTTCCTGCTGCGCCGGTTCGGACCGTTCGCACACCTGGTGAACGGGCTCAGCTTCGCGCTCGCGCAGGTGCTGATCGCCGGGGTGAACCTGTACGCGCTGGCGACCGTGGTGAACCTGCTGCTCGGCTGGCCGCTGTGGGTCTCGATCGTGGCGGCCGCGCTGATCGTGCTCGCCTACACCGCACTCGGCGGCCTGCTGGCGGCCGTGTACAACGAGGTGATGCAGTTCTTCGTGATCGTGGCGATGCTGGTGCCGATCACCGTGGTGGGCCTGCACAAGGCCGGCGGCTGGGCCGGGTTGACCCGGTCGATCGAGGCGACGGGGGCGGGGGCGGGCGCGCAGTTGCACGCGTGGCCGGGCGGCAACCTGACCGGGATCACGAACGCGACACTGTCGGTGTTGGGAATCGTGTTCGGGCTGGGCTTCGTGCTCTCCTTCGGGTACTGGACGACCAACTTCGCCGAGGTGCAACGGGCGCTGGCGGCACGCGACATGTCGGCGGCCCGGCGCACTCCGCTGATCGGCGCCTACCCGAAGGCGCTGATCGCGCTGGTGATCGTGATCCCGGGGATGCTGGCGGCGGTCCTCTCACCGTCGCTGGCCGCGTACAAGGCCAGCGGCGGCACGCTGGCGAACGGGGTGACGTACAACAACGCGATCGAGCTGCTGATCGGGCAGTTACTGCCCAGCGGGATGCTGGGCGTGGCGATCACCGGTCTGCTGGCCGCCTTCATGGCGGGGATGGCGGCCAACGTCTCCTCCTTCAACACCGTGTTCACCTACGACCTCTGGCAGACCTACGTGGTACGCGACCGGGAGGACGCCTACTACCTGCGGGTGGGACGGGTGGTGACGGTGCTGGGGTGTGCGGTGGCGATCGGAACGGCGTTCATCGCCAGCGGCTACGACAACATCATGGACTACCTGCAGACGCTGTTCTCCTTCTTCAACGCACCGCTGTTCGCGACCTTCCTGCTGGGCATGTTCTGGAAGCGGATGACACCGGCGGCCGGCGGGATGGGGCTGATCACGGGGACGGCGGCGGCGTTCACCGTGGACCAACTGAGCCGGCACCACGTGCTGCGCCTGTCGGGACAGGGGCCCAGCTTCGTCGCGGCGAGCGCGGCGTTCGTCTGCGACATCGCCGTCAGCGTCGCGCTCTCGCTGGTCACCAGGCCCCGGGTGGAGAGTGAACTGGTCGGCCTGGTCTGGTCCTTGACCCCGCACGCGGCGCGCGGCGGAACTGCGGCGGGTGCTGTCGGGATCGGCGAGGGCGGCTGGTACCGGCGCCCGGGCGTGCTGGCGGTGGGGGCGCTGGCACTGGCCTGCATCTTCAACGTCCTCTTCTGGTAAGGGGGTTCACCGATGACCGCGCCCGACACCCGGTCGCCGCGCCGCACCGCGGGACTGTTCGACCTGCGCTGGATCCTGGCCCTGCTGTTCGCCCTCTACGGCACCGTCCTGACCGTCCTGGGCGCCGCCTTCACCTCCCCCGCCGAACTGACCAGGGCCGACGGCGGCAACATCAACCTGTGGGCCGGCATCGCGCAGCTCCTGGTCGCCGCTGCCTTCGCCGGCTGGGCCCTGCTGCGCCCGATCCGCCTGCCGGTCGACGCCGACCCGAGCTGACGCCCCACCGGGACGGCCACCGGGGGACCGTCCGTCGTGATGACCACCCATCGGGCCGCCCTCACCCAGCTGGCCACCCACACCATCCACCTGCGCGACGGGGGGACGGCGCACCCGCGGCCGGCACCGATCTGACTGTGCCGGCCCGGGTCGTGTCCTGAGGTCAGCTTCTCCACCGCACGGCCGACGGCCTTGCCCGGACGCCCGAACGGGTCAGCCCCGAAAACACCTCGCCCGTGCTCGCCTCGTCCGGTACGGTCGCAGGGTTGTCCTCACTGCTGGGAGCTCATGAGGTTCGTGTGTGGCCTCCCCGGCAGTTCCCAGGCTGAGAGCAGGTTTCGTTATGGCATGTCGTATCAGTGAGCTCGTGCTGGGTTGCCGCGACGCTGAAGTGCTGGCGCGGTTCTGGTGCGAGGTCCTGGACTTCGTCGTGCTCGATCGCCCGGGCGACGGCTCGGTGGAGATCGGGCCGCGCGAAGGTTTCGGTGGCCCGCAGCCGACGATCATCCTCAGTCCCAGGGACGAGCCGGAGCAGGGGAAGTCCCGGCTGCACATCGACGTCAACGCCACCGACCGCGATCAGGACGCCGAGCTCGAACGCCTTCTGCGGCTCGGTGCGCGCCCGGCCGACATCGGCCAGACAGGGCAGGAGCAGTGGCACGTCCTGGTCGACCCCGAGGGCAATGAGTTCTGCCTGCTCAAGGCCCGCCTCAACCCGCTCTGACGCTCATCGGTCACGCCTCGGCACCAGGCACCCGGGGTCCACCTCGCGGTCCGGTGTCACGGGCGTGTCGTGATCGTGAAGCACGCGAGGTCTCCGGCGGAGGGTTTCATCCACCAGGAAGAACCTGAACACCGGAGACCTGGTGGCTGCCCCAACCGTGACGGGCCGGCTCGACCTGACGGCTGGAACCGCTGTTGCCCGTGCCCACGCCGTCGGGTCAGCCGCCGGCGTGGACGAGACGGCGGGTGCCGGACCTCGCTTCAGGCGCAGGACACTAGTAGGGCTTTGTTAGGTCCTGCGGTGGGGTTCGGGGGCGGGTGAGGGTTGGCCGCATATCGAGCAGGCGCCGGTCCAGGTTGCCAGGAGGGCCTGGAGTTCGCGGAGGACCGCGTACAGGGTCAGGCCGGCGCAGGGGCTTTTGGGTCGAGCCTGAGCATGGTGCAGAAGGCCTGGGCGAGGGCGGCGAGGGTGACGTGGCGATGCCAGCCGGAGTAGTTGCGGCCCTCGAAGTGGTCTAGGCCCAGGCCGTCTTTGAGTTCACGGTAGTCGTGCTCAACCCGCCATCTAATCTTGGCGATTCGCACCAATTCACGCAGCGGCGTGTCGACGGGCAGCGTCGAGAGCCAGTAGTCGGTGGGCTCGGCGGAGTCGGGTGGCCACT
>NZ_JBVHLF010000050.1:42008-59120 GCF_055559155.1 Kitasatospora sp. NPDC024654 | reverse complement strand
CGAACGGCTCGCGCGACTGGCCATGCACCCACCGGGACCGAGAGGTCACAACCCTACCGAAGAGGGCTGCAGAAGGGATGGTCCTCTAATGAGCGGGGATGACGGTGTGCGGACCGTCCTGGTGACCGGCGCGTCCGGGTTCCTGGGTGGGCACCTGGTGGACGGCGCGCTGCGGGCCGGACACCGGGTCCGCGCCCTGGTGCGGTCCAGCAGCGACGTGACGCGGCTGCGCGGCCTGCCGGGGGTGGAGCTGGTCCACGGCGACCTGGGCGACGCCGACTCGCTGCGGCACGCGGTGGCCGGGGTCGACGTGGTGCAGCACAGCGCCGGCCGGGTGGTCGACCACGGCACCCGGGCGCAGTTCACCGCGGAGAACGTCCGCGGCACCGAGTGGCTGCTGACCGCGGCTCGGGAGGCCGGGGTGCGCCGGTTCGTCTTCGTCAGCAGCCCCAGCGCGCTGATGGGACCGACCGACGGCGACCGGCTGGGCATCGACGAACGGACGCCCTATCCGGACCGCTGGCTCAACCTGTACTCGGAGACCAAGGCCGCCGCCGAGCGGTTGGTCCTGGCGGCGAACCGGCCCGACTTCTGCACGGTCGCGCTGCGCCCGCGCGGCATCTGGGGTCCACGCGACCACTCCGGCTTCCTGCCCCGCCTGGTGGGCCGGATGCTCGCGGGTCGGCTGCCCGACCTGTCGGGCGGCAAGCGGGTGCTGGTCTCGCTCTGCCACTGCGACAACGCGGTCGCCGCCGTGCTGCGCGCCGCCGAGGCACCGGCCGAACGGGTCGGCGGGCGACCGTACTTCATCGTGGACCGGGAGCAGACCGACCTCTGGGCGTTCCTCACCCGGCTGGCCGGACTCCTCGGTGGTCGGCCGCCGACCACCAGGCTCGCACCACCGGTTCGCGACGCGTTGGTTTCGGCCGTCGAACTGCTCTGGCTGATACCGGGGTTGGCCGCGCGATGGGAACGCCCGCTCAGCCGCTACGCGGTGGCGCTGCTCACCCGGTCGGCGACCTACCGCACGGCGGCGGCGGAACGGGACTTCGGCTACCGGCCGGTGACCGACCAGGAGAGCGGGCTGCGCGGGCTGCTGGACTGGGTCGAATCGATCGGCGGGGCGAGGGAGTTCACCACTCCTTCGGGCTCATTCGGGTCCGCCGGCGGGTCGGGAGGGCGGCGATGAACGGATCCGAGCGGCCCTTCCGACGTCCGGTGTCGGCGACCGAGTGGCTCTACCTCGCCGCCCACCGGCTCGGCAGCGCCATGACCCTGCAACTGGTCGTCGAGGGGGAGGGGAGCCCCGAACCCGACGCGCTGCGCGCCGCCGTGGCGGCCGCCGCCGAGGCCTGCCCCGGCTCTCGGCTGGTCCGGCGGGACCGCGCGTGGGTGGACTCCGGGCGGCCGCCACGGGTCCGGGTGGCTCCGCCGGGCACCGAACCCGACTTCGGCGCGGGTGCGTTGGCGCCACGGCTGGACCTCGGCCGGGAGCCGGGCTGCGAGGTCCTGCTGCTGCCACAGACGGCGGGGCGGCCGACCGCGCTCGTCTTCCGTGCCTTCCACGGCGTGATGGACGGGCACGGCGCGCGGCTCTGGATGGGCGAGGTCTTCCGCGCCCTGCGCGGTGAGCCGCCACGCGCGGTGTGCTCGCCGCTCACCGACGACCGGCTGCTGGTGGAGCTCGGCGCCGCCGGGCGGCGGCGCCCGACGCCGCTGCTCGACCAGCGCTCCCCGCTGTCCGCGGGGGGCCCGGCCGGCGGGCGGCCGCGCGCGGACATGGTCGCGTTGTGGCGGCGGCGCACGTTGCCGGGCCGCCAGCCCTGGTTGACCGCCCGGCTGGCCCAGGCGGTCGCCGACGCCGCCGGGACGGCCCGGGCGCCCCGGGCCCGCGTCCTGGTCCCGGTCGACCTGCGTCGCCACCGCCCCGAGGCGGCCGCCACCGGCAACCTGACGCTGCCGGTCTTCCTCGACCTGACCGCGGGGGAGCCCTGGCGGCGCGCCAACGCGCGACTGCTGCGGGCGCTGGCCGAACAGCGGGAGCTGGCGGGCGGCTTCGAGTCGGCACTGGCCCGGCTGCCACTGCCCGCCGCCACCGCGTTGCTGCGGGCCGGCCGGGCGGCGGCGGTGCGCCGGGACCGCCACCTGGCCTCGGCGATCGTCTCCCACCTGGGCCGGATCGACCCGGCGGACTGCTCGGGCGGCGGCTTCACCGCCCGTTCGGTGCACGCGTTGCCGGTGCACGCGCCGTTGGTGCCGGTGTCGTATGTCGCGATCGAGTTGCCCGACCGGACCGAGCTGGTCGTCGGCTGTCAGGGCCCCGGCCCGGTGGCGGAGTTGGCCGCCCGGGCCGACCGCCTGCTGGACCGCCTGGCCGGGGTGACGCCCGGGGTCGCTCCCCGGCCCGCCACGGCACCTGTGGGAACGGACGCGGCGGCCACCGTGGTCGGGCTGCTCCGCCGCCAGGCCGCGCTCCGGCCGACCGCCCCCGCCCTGGACGGCCCGGAAGGGCCGGTCAGCTACCGGGAGTTGGACCGTCGATCGGATGCCGTGGCCGCCGAACTGCTGCGTCGCGGCATAGCGCGCGAGGCCGTGGTCGGGCTGCTCGTCGACCGCGACACCGCGGGCGTCGCGATGCTGTGGGGCATCCTCAAGGCCGGTGCCGGCTACCTGCCGCTGGACCCACGTCACCCGGCCGCCCGGACCAGCGAGACGCTCCGGGAGTCCGGAGCGGCAGCACTGCTGACGGAGCGTCAGTTCGCCGGGCGGCTGGATGCGACACCCTGCCCGGTGCTGCTCGGCGAGGACGTCCCCGCCGCGCCGCCCGGTCTCGCCCTGCCCGACCCCACGCCCGAGCAACTCGCCTACGTCATCTACACCTCGGGCTCCACCGGCCGCCCCAAGGGCGTGCAGATTGAGCACCGCTCGCTGCTCGCCTTCGTCCGCTGGGCCGCCGGGCTCTGCCAGGTGAACGACCGCACCCGGTTCGCCTTCCTCTCCTCCTACGCCTTCGACATCTCCTGCTTCCCGCTCTTCCTGCCGCTGCTGGCCGGCGGCACCACCGTGCTGGTCCCCGGCGAACCGAACCGCCCCGCGCTGCACGCGCTGCTGGCCCGCCACCGTGCGGACACGCTCGCCGTGACCCCCGCCCACCTGGACCTGGTCGAGCACTTCGACCTCGACCTGTCCGGTCTGCGCACCCTGCTGGTCGGCGGTGAGCGGTTCACCCTGGCCGCCGCCGAGCGGGCCCGGGCCCGGCTCGCGCCGGACTGCCGGATCGTCAACGCGTACGGGCCCACCGAGGCGAGCGTCGCCTGCCTGGCACACGTGCTGGACGGGACCGAGCGCGGCCCCTCCGTGCCGATCGGGCACCCGGGCCCGGCCGCGCGGGTCGAACTGGACGAATCGGCCGACCCGGTGCCCGGGATCGGCGAAATCCTGGTCTCCGGAGTCCAGTTGGCCCGCGGCTACCTGGGCCGCCCGGAGCTGGACGCCGAGCGGTTCCAGGTCGGCGCGGACGGTGTGCGCCGCTACCGGACCGGTGACCTCGGCCGCCGGCTGCCGTGCGGTGCCATCGAGTTCGTCGGCCGGACGGACGAGCAGCTGAAGATCGCCGGGCACCGGATCGAACCCGCCGAGGTGCGGACGGCCCTGGAGGCCCAGCCCGAGGTGCTGCGGGCCGCCGTCACCGTGCGGGCCCGCCCGGGGGGCGGGCCCGCGCTCTGCGGGTACGTGGTGACCGGGCCGGACGCCACCACGTCCGGGCCCGCGCTGCGTGACCGGCTCGCCGCCCGGCTGCCGGGGCACCTGGTGCCCGCCGTGATCGTGCCGGTCGCCGAGCTGCCGACCACGGTCGGCGGCAAGACCGACTTCGCCGCGCTGCCCGACCCGTTCGCGACACCACGGCCCGTGGCCGTCGCGCGGCCGACCGGTGGTGACGTCGAACAGCCGACCGGCGGCGACACCGTCACCGAGCGGGTGGCCGTGCTCTGGGCGCGCACGCTCGGCGTGGACCGTCGGACGGTCGACGGCCGTAGCGACTTCCAGCAGCTCGGCGGCGACTCGCTGGCCGTGCTGGAGATGCTCGCCGCGGTCGCCGGGGAGCTGCTCGGCCCCGCCGACACCGACCGTCTGATGGCCGAGATCGGCGACTCACTCGCGGAGTTGACCCTCGACCGGGTCGCGGGTGCGGTCCGCCGGGCCCGCCGGGAAGGCCGGGTGCGGGCATGATCTTCGTCGGCCGCGGCGCCCTGCTCCGGCGGGCCGTCGCACACGCGCTGGGTACCGGTCACCGCGTCGACCTGGTCGTCTCGGACGATCCGGCCGACGCCGGCACCACGGCTGCGCCGCACCTCACCACCACGGACGTCAACGCGGCGGCCGGGCGGCTGCTCGACCGCTGCACCGACGGCCTGGTCTGGTCGATCAACAACCGGATGATCTTCCGTGCACCGCTGCTCGACTCCGGCCTGCGGATCCACAACGTGCACAACGGCCTGTTGCCGCAGCACCGCGGCCTGCCCGCCGCGGCGGTCGCCTTCGCGCTGCTGCACGGCGACCCCGAGTACGGCGCCACCCTGCACCAGGTGGACGCCGGCGTGGACACCGGCCGGGTCCTGGCCGAGCTGCGCTTTCCGATCGCCGCCGACGCGCGGTACCACCAGGTGTTGCTGAGCGGCGTGCAGGCCTGTCACCAGCTGTTCCAGTGCTCGCTCGCCGCCCTGGCGGCCGGCCACGACCCGGAACCGCCGGCGGTCCGGTCGCCCGCCGCGTCCGGGTACTACGGCCTGCGGGCGCTGCGCGAGCTGGGCCGGTACGTCGGGCACCCGGCGTTCGAACGAGCCACCGACCTCGGCGTCACGGCGCCCTTCGTGCCGGAGCTGGCCGAGGCGCTGCGCTCGCTCGGCAGTCGGCCCTCTTCGGAAGTGTGATTTCCAGCCTATTGACGTTTGTTCTCACAAAGCAGTGACCGGCAAGTAACTTGGACCTATCCTCTTGCCCCATGGACCTGGTACACGAGCGCCGGGGCGACGGCCCGCCCCTCCTACTGCTGCACGGCATCGGGCACCGCTGGCAGGGCTGGAAGCCCGTGCTCGACCTGCTCGCCGCCGAGCGCGAGGTGATCGCCGTCGACCTGCCCGGCTTCGGCGCCTCGCCGCCGCTACCGCCCGGCATGCCGTACACGGTGGACAGCGCGCTCGGGGTGCTCGACGACTTCCTCGGCTCGATCGGCGTCAAACGGCCGCACGTCGCGGGCAACTCGCTCGGCGGCCTGTTCGCGCTGCACGCCGCCCGGCGCGGCCTGGTCTCCTCGGCGACCGCGCTCTCACCGGCCGGTTTCTACCGGCGGGCCGGCTACCTGTACGCGGCCGGCATGCTCAACCTGCACCGGTTCGCCGCCCGCACCCCGGAGTCGGTCCGGGCCGGCCTGGCCACCTCGGCGCACGGCCGCAAGCTGATGTTCGGCGTGATCTACGGGCGGCCCGAGCAACTCGACCCGCGCGAACTGCTGCTGGACACCCGGGCGCTGCTGGAGGCGCCCGGGTTCCGGCGGACCCTGCGGGCCGGCCGGGCCGAGCGGGCCTCCCGGTTCCCCACCGCGCTCCCGCCCGAGGTGCCGATCACCATCGCCTGGGGCACCCGCGACCGCCTGCTGCTCGCCGCCCAGTGCCGGCGCGCCCGGCAACTCCTGCCCGCCGCCCGCTTCGTGCCCCTCCCCGGCTGCGGCCACGTCCCGATGGGCGACGACCCAGCCCTGGTCGCCCGGGTGATCCTGGAGGGCAGCAGCTCCCCCATCCGCCTCCCGGCCTGACACGGCGGAGCGGGCCGGCGCGCCACCGGCCCGCTCCGCCCCGCCTCGCGCCCCGCGGGCGACGGCGACAGGCGGGGGCGCCGGCGGCGGCCACGCGGCGCGCTGGGGGAGCGGCCGGCTCCGAGGGCTGACCGGACCGCCGGTGTCCGGTGCCGGGAGTCAGTGCCGGTGACCGCCGAGGAAGAACAGCAGCATGATGAAGAACGCGAAGAAGTGCGTGCCCAGGACGTAGATCCCAGCCCGGAAGAGCATCGCCCTGCGCTTGCTCTTCTCGTCGTGGACGGCTTCGGTCACGGATGGCTCTCCTCGTACGGCGGTCGATGTTCGGAACGTCGCGGCCCGTCAAGTGTGCGCCCCCGCGGTCATCCGCCGGCGCCCGGGTTCCCGGCGGCGACCGTCAGCGGGGCGGTCGGGAGCAGACCGGCCGTCAGCACCTCCTCGCGAGGCTCACGCGTGCTCCCGCGGGCTCGCGCGCGGGCCGGAGTCGCGCGGCCGGCCGAGCGGATCCCCCCGGTCGGTGACCATCTCGGTGAGGATCCGACGGGCGGCGCGCAGCAGCTCGGCCACGTCCGGCGTGCTCAGTGCGTACACCACGGTGTTGCCCACGCGGGTCGCGGTCACCAGGTTGCCGCGCCGCAGGACCGCGAGTTGCTGGGAGAGGCTGGACGGCTCGATCTCCAGCTCGCCCAGCAGTTCGCGCACCGGGCGCGGCCCGTCCTGGAGCAGCTCCAGCACCCGGATCCTGGCCGGGTGCCCGAGCGTGCGGAAGAACTGCGCCTTCGTCTGGTGGAGCGGGACGGGCACCTCAGTCCTTCCCTTCCACCGGGGCCGCCTCGGCCCGTCGATCACGCCAGGTCACCGGATTCACGAGAGGAGGCTCTATGAATATGAAGGATTCTTCAAGTCGTGCACCGGTGAACGCCCGCCGCCGCCCCCGGAGCGGGACGGCGGCGAGCACGCTGCCGGGGTTGCCCGTGCCCGTCTCCGGGGCGGTGACGGCCGCGGAGACGGGCACGGGATCAGCGACCTCGGCTGTTCCCGGCGGCCGGCCGTTCGGGTCCGGGATGCCGTCAGGAGAGCTGGAGCAGCGCGAAGCCGGCCGCCGCGGCGGCCGTGCCCGCCAGCAGGCTGCCCAGCGCGTTGAGCCCGGCCTCCGCCAGCGAGCCGTCCTCCAGCAGCCGGACCGTCTCGTAGCCGAACGTGCTGAACGTGGTGAAGGCCCCGCACACCCCGGTGCCCAGCAGCAGGGTCGCGTTCTGCGGCAGCCCGTGCGCGCTCGCCGCGCCGGTGAGCGCGCCCAGCACGAACGCCCCGGAGATGTTGACGCCGAAGGTGCCCCAGGGGAAGACGCTGTCGTGGCGGGCCTGGACCGCCCTGTCGGCCAGGTAGCGCAGCGGGGCGCCCAACATTCCGCCGAGGAAGACCAGTAGCAGGGTCACGACGAAGCTCCTTCTTCGGGATCGGCCGCGAGCGGCGGGATGCGGACGGCCTCGGCGCGGTCCAGGGTGACCAGGGCGCCCGGTGCGACGTCGTGCAGGTGGGGCAGGAAGGCCCGGACCCGCTCCTCGGTGTCGATGATCACGACCGCGACGGGCAGGCCCTCGGCCAGGTCGAGCAGGCGGGAGGTGTGGATCAGCGAGCCGGCGCCGAAGCCCTCCACCCCGCGGAAGACGCTCGCCCCCGCCAGGTTCGCCTCGTGCGCCCGGTGCACGATCTCGGTGAACGCCGGGCGGTGGTGGAACTGGTCCGACTCACCCAGGTACACCGACAACCGCAGCACCGGCCCCTCCAGGGGCTCCCGCGGCGGCCGGTGGCCCGGGCCGTCCTGGTGCTCGTGGTGCCACCGTGGCAGATGGGGGTTCATGGCCGCTCTCCCTCCAGGTCGGTGCCGCTCGTCGAGGACCGCCGGGGCGCGGTGACGGTCCGCCCGGCCTCGGTCCGGCGGCGCGGGCCGCGCCGCACCGGCAGCCCGGCGACCACCCGGGCGAGCGCGATGCCGGTCCAGACCGCGGCCAGGCCCGCCACCAGGCTGCCCAGCGCGTACGCGTTGGCCAGCGACCAGTGGTGGGCCGCCAGCATGCCGCGCAGCTCCACCGTGTAGGTCGAGAAGGTGGTGAATCCGCCGAGGATCCCCACGCCCAGGAACGGGCGGGCGTAGCGGGAGGGGCGCCACACCTCCAGCACGAACACCATCAGCAGGCCGATCAGCAGGCACCCGCCGACGTTGGTGACCAGCGTCGCCCAGGGGAGCCCGCCCGACCTGGTCGGCCAGGCCCTGGCCAGCCCGTAGCGGGCGATGCTCCCCAGCCCGCCGCCGAACGCGATCACCAGCAGCACGTCCCACTGCCGTGGCCGCGGCGGACGCTCCGTCACGCCGGTCGGCGGCCGCCGCGCGCCGGCGGCGGTGTCGGGATCGACCGGCCGAGCCTCCGCCGGGGGCGGCTGCTCCGAGGCGGTCGAACGTTCTCCGGGTGACACAGGCACTCCTCGCGTCGCGCCCGCCGCCGTGCACGGGCCACTGCCCGCTTCGCCGTGGCGGGACAGGGTGATGGTGGCGTCGGTGCCCGGCCCGCACGGGCCGGACGGCAACCACGGTTGACTGGGCATGGTCCTCCTACCTGGCAGATCACCCGTCTCGGGCTTTCAGGTAGGGACCGTTGGCGACCTCGTCCGGTCGCGGTTGCGGCGAGCCCCTCCGCCGTCTTCCCGGACAGTTTACCCAAGCGGTTGGCAGGTCGGTGAATCCCCCGGGACGGGCTGCTCCAGCCGGCCAGCGGCGGAGGGGGAACCCGGTTCGGCGGTGTACCCGCACAGCGTCGGCTCGTCGTGCGGGGGAGGCCCAACGACTCGTATGCGACGGTGAGTTCGCCGACCACGGGGCGGCGGTGGCGCTCACCGCCGCGACTGCGCTCGCACACCTTGCGGTCGGCCTGGCGGGGACGTCAATCGGGTCCCGTGACGACCTTCCAGATCCGGGTCGCCAGGTGCAGGTTCAGCCGGACGTCCGGGTCGGCGAGATCCAGGACGGTGATCTCGCGGATGCGTTGCAGCCGGTAGCGCAGGGTGCTGCGGTGGATCATCAGCGCGTCGGCCGACGCGGTGTAGCAGCCGCCGGACTCCAGGTAGGCGGAGAGGGTGGGGACGAGGTCGGTGTGCCGCTCCCGGTCGTAGGCCAGCAGCGGACCGAGCCACTCCTGGACGAAACGCTCGGTCTCCGTGTCACCGTCGCCCGTGCGCAGGACCCGGTAGACGCCGAGCTCGTCGAAGGCGGTCAGGCCGTCGGGCGTCGGGGACTTCTGCCGCACGCCGAGCGCGCGCAGCGCCTCCTCGTAGGAGTGCGGGAGGTCCGCCGGCGAGTCGTAGCGGCCGCCGACGCCGATGGTCCCGGTGGACGAACCGAGTTCCCGGGTCACCGCCTCGTACAGCGCCCCCGTGACGCACTCGCCGGCGGTGACCAGCACCACCGCTCCGGCCCGCCACCCGAGCAGGAAGCCGAACCCCTGCCTCTCGGCGGCGCGGCCCACCGCGGCGCCGATCGTGTCGTGGCTCCACGGGCCCTTCCACCGGACCACCGCCACCCGGTGCGGCCCGTGCAGATCGTGGCCCGCCGCGTCGGCGCGGGCGAGGGCGCTCTCCGGGTCGGTGCCGGTGACCAGGTCCTCGACCAGGTCACGGCGGATCCTGAGCTCGACCTCGGCCAGGCCGCGGGCGTGCGAGAGCTCCAGGGCCAGCGCCGTCGCCGCCTGCTCCAGCACGTAGGCCGCGAACTCGGAGGCCCGGTGCTCGGGGTCGGCCAGGGCGAGGACGCCCAGCACCTCGCCGTGCGGCTGGGCGAAGGCGAGCAACCGGTCGTGGTCGCGTACCGGGGCCGGCGGGCGGTCGGTCGGCGGCGGCCGCCCGGGGCCGGGGTGGCCGGGCTCGGCTCGGGTCCGTGGATGGCCGAAGCGGTCCTCGCTCACGGCCGGGAGCCCGGTCAGCTCGCTGACCAGGCGGGTGATGCCCTGCTCGCCCTCGCCGGAGAGCGCGACCCGGGTCAGCGCGGCCGGGACGGCGCCACGCCGGCTCAGCTCGGCCACGGTCGCCCGCAGCTCCGCGTTGGCCGCCGCCTCCGCCTCGTACCGCCGGCGCAGCTCCGCCGCACGGTCCCGCTCACGCCGCAACGCGGCGGCGCAGGCCAGCGCCGAGGCCGTCTGGCGGACCAGCGCCTCCGCCAGCACCAGCTGCTCCCGCGTGGGAGTGGCCGGCGAGCGGACCACCAGGTACCCGCCGGGACCCTGGGGGCCGCGCAGCGAGTAGGCCCGGGACCAGCCGGCGCCCGGCAGGTCCAGCGCGCCGTCGTCGCCCCGCAGCGCCCGCACCGCGGCGTCCATCGCGGCGTCCTCGGGCCGCCGCGCCGCCGCGGCGTCGTGCCGTACCAGGACGTCATCCCGCAGCAGGTACCCGACCGCGGGGAGGAAGCAGCCGGGCGAAGCCAGGGCCGACAGGGCCAGCGCCAGGATTCCGTGCTCATCCTGGCCGTCGAACTCCCGAGCGGAGAGGGCCACGCGTCCAGCCTAGCCAGCCGCTCTGGACCTGGGAGGTCGAGAGCGGGGCCGCTTTTGGTCCCCGCAGGTCGGCGACGCCGCGCCCGGGCGTCGCGGAGGCTGGCAGACGGGCGTGGCGTCACCGGACCTCCGGACGCCATGCCGGGTGTTCTGACGGCTTCAGGAAGCTTCAGGCAGCGCGGACCGAGGAGCGGAAGGCGGCCAGGGCAGTCGGCATCGACCTCGGCACCACGAACTCGGTGATCGCCGCCTGGGAGGGCGGTGAGGCCACCGTCATCCCGAACGCGGAGGGTTCCCGAACGACCCCCTCGGTCGTCGCGTTCACCGACACCGGAGAGCGCCTGGTCGGCCAGCTGGCCCGGCGCCAGTCGATCCTCAACCCGAAGGGCACGATCTACTCGGCGAAGCGCTTCATCGGCCGCCGCTACGACGAGGTCCCGGACGAGGCGAAGGCGGTCGGCTTCGACGTGGTCGAAGGGCCGGCGGGGTCGCCCGTTTCGAGGTGCGCGGCAAGCAGTACGCACCGGGAGGAGATCAGTGCCCTGGTCCTGCGCAAGCTGGCCGAGGACGCCGGAAAGCAGCTGGGGGAACGGGTCACCGAGGCGGTCATCACGGTGCCCGCCTACTTCGACGACGCCCAGCGCACGGCCACCAAGGACGCGGGGAAGATCGCCGGCCTGGAGGTGCTGCGGATCATCAACGAGCCGACCGCGGCCGCGCTGGCCTACGGGCTGGACAAGAAGGGCCACGAGACCGTGCTGGTCTTCGACCTCGGCGGCGGCACCTTCGACGTCAGCCTGCTCGACGTCGGCGACGGCGTGGTCGAGGTCCGCTCCACGGCGGGCGACACCCACCTGGGCGGCGACGACTTCGACCGGCGGCTGGTGGACCACCTCGCCGACGGCTTCCAGCAGGAGAACGGCATCGACCTGCGCAAGGACCCGCAGGCCCTGCAGCGGCTCTTCGAGGCCGCGGAGAAGGCCAAGACCGAGCCGAGTTCGGTCACCCAGACTGCTGTCCGGGGAGGGTGGCCGCGGCCGGGGCGGCGCCGCCGGCGACCTGTACCTCGTGGTGCGGATCGCCCCGCACCCGGGCTACCGGCTGGAGGGACGCGACGTCCACGTCGACCTGCCGGTCACCCCGTGGGAGGCGGCGCTGGGAGCCACCGTGCCGCTGACGACGCCGGGGGGCACCGTGAAGGTCAACGTCCCGGCGGGATCGTCCACCGGCCGCCGGCTGCGGTTGCGCGGGGAGGGCATGCCGAACCCGAAGGGTCCGCCCGGTGACCTGTACGCGGAGGTCAGGGTGCACGTACCGCCTTCGCCGGGTCCCAGGGAACGGGAACTGTTCGAGGAACTGGCCGCCGTGTCGGCCTTCGACCCGAGGAATCCGAGGAGGCGGCCATGAGCCTCCAGCAACCACCGAGGGCCGCCCAGGGCGCTCGGGTGGCCGCGGTGGTCAGCTACCCACTGGCCCGGCGACACCGGCTCGGCCTGGAGCAGGTCGCCCTCCGCGCCGGCCTGCACCCGGACCTGGTCCGCCGCTTCGTCACGCTCGGCCTGGTGGACGCCACCCGGGACGCCGCCGGGGAGCTGTGGTTCGCCGCGGACGCCCCCGCGGCCGTCGCCCGCGCGCAGCGGCTGCGGACCGGGCTCTGCCTCAACTACGCCGCGATCGGGTTGGTGATGGACCTGCTCGACCGGATCGAAGCGCTGGAAGCCGCACTGCGCCGTGCTGGCGCCCCCGTCCGCGGGGTGGCGTACCGGTCGGACCGGTGAGGAGCTTGAGGAGCGACCCGTCATGGACATGAACCGGCTCACCCAGAAGTCCCAGGAGGCGCTGCAGGAGGCGCAGAGCACGGCCGCGCGACTGGGCAACACCGAGGTCGACGGGGAGCACCTGCTGCTCGCCCTGATCAACCAGCCCGAGGGCCTGGTGCCCCGGCTGCTGGAGCAGGCGGGCGCCGACGTCGACGGCCTGCGCGCCGACCTCGAGGCCGATCTGGCCCGCCTGCCACGGACCACCGGTCCCGGGGCCGCGCCCGGGCAGGTGTACGTCACCCGGCGGCTGGCCCTCCTGCTGGAGACGGCCGAACGGGAGGCCGGGCGGCTCAGGGACGAGTACGTCTCGGTCGAGCACCTGGCGCTGGCGTTGATCGACGAGGGCAGCGCCTCCGCCGCCGGGCGACGGCTGAAGGAGTACCGGGTGACCCGCGAGTCGTTCCTGACGGCGCTGACCCGGATCCGCGGCAACCAGCGGGTCACCTCCGCGACCCCGGAGGGCGCGTACGAGGCGCTGGAGAAGTACGGCCGGGACCTGGTCGCGGAGGCCAGGACGGGCCGGCTCGACCCGGTGATCGGTCGCGACGCGGAGATCCGCCGGGTGGTCCAGATCCTCAGCCGCAAGACGAAGAACAACCCGGTGCTGATCGGCGACCCCGGGGTCGGCAAGACGGCCATCGTGGAGGGGCTGGCCCAGCGCATCGTCCGCGGCGACGTCCCCGAGGGACTGCGCGACAGGACCGTCTTCGCCCTGGACATGGGCTCGCTGGTCGCCGGGGCCAAGTACCGCGGCGAGTTCGAGGAGCGGCTCAAGGCGGTGCTCGCCGAGGTGAAGGCGGCCGAGGGCCGGATCCTGCTGTTCGTCGACGAGTTGCACACCGTGGTCGGCGCCGGCGCCGCCGAGGGCGCGATGGACGCCGGCAACATGCTCAAGCCGATGCTGGCCCGCGGTGAGCTCCACGTGATCGGTGCCACCACGCTGGACGAGTACCGCAAGCACGTCGAGTCCGACGCGGCGCTGGAGCGGCGCTTCCAGCAGGTGCTGGTGGACGAGCCCAGCGTGGAGGACACCGTCTCCATCCTGCGCGGCCTGCGCGAGCGGCTGGAGGTCTTCCACGGCGTCAAGATCCAGGACACCGCGTTGGTCGCCGCCGCGACCCTGAGCCACCGCTACATCACCGACCGGTTCCTGCCCGACAAGGCGATCGACCTGGTCGACGAGGCGTGCGCCCGGCTGCGGACCGAAATCGACTCGATGCCGGCCGAGTTGGACGGGATCACCCGCCGGGTCACCCGACTGGAGATCGAGGAGGCCGCCCTGGCCAAGGAGGACGACCCGGCGAGCCAGGCCTGACTGGCCGATCTGCAAAGGGAGTTGGCGAACCTGCGGACCGAGGCGGACGCCATGCGGGCGCAGTGGGACGCCGAGCGGCAGGCGATCCGGCGGGTCCAGGAGCCGCGCCAGGAGCTGGAGCGGACCCGGTACGAGGCGGAGGAGGCCGAGCGGGCCTACGACCTCAACCGGGCCGCGGAGTTGCGCTACGGCAAGGTCGCCGAACTGGAACGGCGGCTCGGCGCCGAGGAGGAGCGACTGGCCCTCCGGCAGGGGGAGAAGCGGCTGCTGCGCGAGGTGGTCACCGAGGACGAGATCGCCGAGATCGTCGCGGCCTGGACCGGCATCCCGGTGGCCCGGTTGCAGGAGGGGGAGCGGGAGAAGCTGCTGCGGCTGGACGAGATCCTGCGTCGCCGGGTGATCGGGCAGGACGAGGCGGTGCGGCTGGTCGCCGACGCCGTGATCCGGGCCCGGTCGGGCATCCGCGACCCGCGCCGGCCGATCGGCTCGTTCGTCTTCCTGGGCCCCACCGGTGTCGGGAAGACCGAGCTGGCCAAGGCGCTGGCCGCCGCGCTCTTCGACAGCGAGGAGAGCATGGTCCGGCTGGACATGAGCGAGTACCAGGAGAAGCACACCGTGAGCCGGCTGCTCGGCGCGCCGCCCGGTTACGTCGGGTACGAGGAGGGCGGCCAGTTGACCGAGGCGGTGCGCCGCAAGCCGTACTCGGTGGTGCTCTTCGACGAGGTGGAGAAGGCCCATCCGGACGTCTTCAACACCCTGCTGCAGGTGCTGGACGACGGCCGGATCACCGACGCGCAGGGCCGTACCGTGGAGTTCCGCAACACCGTCGTCATCATGACCTCCAACCTGGGCTCCCAGTACCTGTCCCAGGACGTCACCGTGGAAGGCGAGATCAAGCCGGAGGTCAGGGAGTTGGTGATGGCGGAGCTGCACGCCCACTTCCGGCCGGAGTTCCTCAACCGGGTGGACGACGTGGTGCTCTTCCGGCCACTCGGGCTCGCCCAGATCGAGCGGATCGTCGACCTGATGCTCGACGAACTGCGCGGCCGGCTCGCCGAACAGCGGATCACCCTGGAGCTGACCGAGCCGGGCCGCCGCCTGATCGCCGAGCAGGGCTTCGACCCCGTCTACGGCGCCCGCCCGTTGCGCCGCTTCATCGCGCACGAGGTGGAGACGAAGATCGGCCGGGCGCTGATCCGGGGTGACATCCGGGACGGGATGACCGTCCGGATCACCGCGCGGGACGGCGAGTTGGTGGTCGACCACCCGGACCGACCGGAACCGGCCCGCGCCGCGTGAACCTCGCGGGTCACTCGTCGCCCTGGTCGGTCCGGCTGCAGGCGAGCACGCCGGGGAGCCCGGCCAGCCGGGCCGTCAGGCCGTCCAGGTCGCCGCGGCCCTGGACCGCGAGGGAGACCTCCACCGTGTGGTCGACGGCGGGTCGCCGTGCCCCGGCGGGTTCCTCGCCCCGGGCCCACGGGACGCCGGAGTCCTGGGCCACGACGGTGCTCAGCTTCTCGACGACGAACCCGCCCTGGGTGACCTCCTTGAGCAGCTCCCGCAGCAGCCCGCTGCCCTCGAGGTAGGTGATCCGGTAGGCGGCCGGCCGGGAGCGCAGTTGCGGGAGCCGGTGGGTCAGGGGCCGCAGGCCGTAGCCGACCAGGAAGTACGCGGCGGTCGCCAGGCAGGCTAGGAACGGCAGGCCGGCCGCCGCCGCGGCACCCACGGCGGCGGTCAGCCAGATCGTCGCCGCGGTCGTCAGCCCGCGGACCGAACCGCGCTGTACGAAGATCACACCGGCGCCGATGAACCCCAGTCCGGAGACGATCTGTGCCGCCATCCGGGACGGATCGACGATCACCAGCCCGGGCCGCAGCACGTCGGTGAAGCCGTACTTGCTGACCAGGGTGAACAGCGCCGATCCCAGCCCGACGACCGTGTAGGTGCGCAGTCCCGCCGCCTTCTGCCGGATCTCCCGCTCCAGGCCGATGGCACCCGACAACACCAGCGCGATCGCGAACTCCGCGACCTGCACCCAGCCCTGGCCGAACGGCTCATTCACTCCGCTGCTCAGTGTCATCCTCCTATCATCGTTCCGCCGGTCCCGTTTTCGCCCGCCCGGCAAGCCGCCGGGGCCCGGTCCGTCCCGTGTCGACCCGGCCGTCGGACGAACCGACGGATGACCGGACGGACCACCAGATGATGGGTGCGCCGGCTCCGGAGGGCGCACTCCACCTGGCGTGCGCCGCCCGGGTGATCGACCAACTCGCCGCCGAGGATGCCGTGTTCACCGTGGAGGCCGGGCCGGGCAACGCGTGGGCCGCGCGTTGCCCGACGCCCGGCCGCCGCCGGGTGATCGGTTCCTTCCCGCACGGCACCATGGCGCGTCGTCCATCCCGCCGCTCATCGCCGCCGCGCGGGTCGGGGCTCCGCGCCGGCCACGAGCCGGACCGTGCTGGACGGCGCCGGACCCGTGCTCGACCTCGCCCGCGGCAACCCGCGCAACAACCCCCGCCCCTGAACATATCGTTTGTCGATGGCATCGAAAAACGATATGTTGCCGGCGGAAACGCCCCCGGAAAGCTGTGAGGACCGTTGAACGCCGTCGCACAGGCCCCCGTCGTCAGAAGTCCGCGCCCGTTCGCCGGCGTCACCATGGTGCGGCTGCTGGCCCAGTTGATGTTGCTGATCGGGCTGGTCGGGTCGGTGGGGGCGGTCGCCTACGCGGTCAACGGGGTGACCCAGGCCGGGGGCTACGTGAACGTGCCGGTCAAGGTGCGCAGCACGACCGGGCTGACCGTGGCGGGTGGATCCGGCGGCGTGGCCGCCCAGGTGCCGCTCGGCCAGGGCACGGCCGTGGGTGGACAGCTGAGGGTGGACATCGCCGGGACCGACCGGAGCAGCTGGCTGACCGCCGACTCGAGGACGCTGACGCTGCGCTCCTTCGGGTCGACGGTCGGCGAGCAACTGCTGAGCCGGGCCGGCCTCGCCGCGCTCGGGCTCGGCGTCGGCCTGGGAGCGCTGCTGCTGCGCCGGCTGCTGCTCTCGATCGCGCAGGGCGAGCCGTTCCGCTCCGGCAACGCGGCCCGCGTCGCCGGGCTCGCCGGGCTGACCGCGGTCGCCGGGCTGGTGCCGGCCGTCGCCCCGGGGGTGGCGGGCGCGCTGGTGCTCGGCCGGCTCGGGCTGGACGGGGACGGCAGCCCGGTGACCAGCGTCGGCGGCACCCTCCCGTACGTCCCGCTGTTGGTCGCGCTGTTGCTGCTGGCGCTGGCCGAGGCCTTCCGGAGAGGGGCGGAACTCGCCGAGGACGTCGACGGGCTGGTCTGATCATGGCCGTGCCCGCCGACCACCACCGCATCGGCTGCGAACTCGACCGCCTGCTCGCCGAGCGCGGCATGACGCTGACCGAACTCGCCGACCGGGTGGGCGTGACGGTGGTCAACCTGTCGGTGCTGAAGAACGGCCGGGCCAAGGCGGTCCGGTTCTCCACCCTCACCGCGATCTGCGACGTGCTCGACTGCACGCCGGGTGATCTGCTCACCGTCCTGGGGGGGGGGGGGGGGGGGGTGGGGGGGGGGGGGGGGGGTGGTGGGGGGGGGGGGGGGTGGGATGATGGCGGGG
>NZ_JBVHLF010000050.1:0-41998 GCF_055559155.1 Kitasatospora sp. NPDC024654 | reverse complement strand
TCTTCCTCTTCCCCCCCCCCCCCCCCCCTCCCCCCCCCCCCCCCCCCCCCCCTTTTCCCCCCCCCCCCCCCCCCCCCCCCCCCCCCCCCCCCCCCCCCCCGGGACGGCGGCTCTGATCGGGCCGGTGTTGGTCGGGCCGGCGGCGGGCCGGCGTCGGTCAGGTCTGCGAGGCGTCGGCGATGCCGCGCAGCACCGAGGCGGTGTGCTCGCGCCTCCGCCGCTGCTCGGCGGCCCAGTCCCGCAGCTCGCGGACCCGTTCCGGGTCGGCCGCGGCGGCCGGGTCCAGCACGGTGGCCGTGCCGTCGCCGAGATCGATGACCTGCTGGTCCATCCGGCCGGTGGTGAGGATGCCCAGCACGGCGAGGAACTCCTCCCTGACTTCGGGGGTGAGGAAACGCTCGTCCTCGGCGGGGATGTCGATGCCCACCTCGTCGGCCTCGGAGGTGAGCAGGGTGACGGAGTCCTTGAGTAGCATGCCCAGGACGCGGAACTGGTCGGCATCCATCCTGGCCTGCAGGGTGGCGAGGTAGAGACGGATCTGGTCGGCCCGCGAGAGTTCTGCGTCGTCGTCCATGCGGATCATCCTGCCCCTTCCAGGGAAGATCCAACAGCCCTCAGGCGGGCCGGGCGCCGATGACCACGGTGGCGTCCAGCTCCTCGCACTCGACCACCCGCGGGAGGAGCCCACCAGCCGCGACGGCCGCGACGGTGGCCGGCGCCTGCCGCTCACTGGTCTCGATCAGCAGGTGGCCGCCCGGGGCCAGCCAGGCCGGGGCGGCGGCGGCCACCCGCCGCTGGATGTGCACGCCGTCCGCGCCGCCGTCCAGCGCGACCAGCGGCTCGTGCAGCCGGGCCTCCGCGGGCAGCAGGTCGATCTCCCCGCTGGGGACGTACGGCGCGTTGGCGATCAGGACGTCCACCCGGCCGCGCAGCCCGGCGGGCAGTGGCTGGTAGAGGTCGCCCTGGTACACCCGGCCGCCGGCCGCGGCGACGTTGCGGCGGGCGCACCGCACCGCGGCGGGGTCGAGGTCGGCGGCGTGCAGTTCCACCGGCCCGACCGCCGCGGCCAGCGCGGCGCCGGCCGCGCCCGTGCCGCAGCACAGCTCGAGCACGACGGCGCCCGGCCGGGCCAGCGCGCCGGCCTGCCGGGCCAGGAACTCGCTGCGGCGGCGGGGTACGAAGACCCCCGGGTCCACGGCCACCCGCAGGCCGCAGAACTCGGCCCAGCCGAGGACGTGTTCGAGCGGGAGTCCGCCGACCCGGCGCTCGACCATGGCGGCGAGTTCGGCCGGGGTCCGGGCGGTGGCGAGCAGCAGCCGTGCCTCGTCCTCGGCGAAGACGCAGCCGGCGGCGCGGAGCCTGGTGACGAGGGTGGAGCGGAGCGGGGCGGAGGAGAAGACCGACACAGGAACCCTTCGGGAAACCGTCGGTGCCCGCTCGGCCGCCTAGGCCGGTTCGACGGCGGGGCGGCGGGAGGTGAGCACCCGAGCTGACACTGCTGGCACAGCGGTAATGGGTCTCACCTCCTCGGTCGCGCACTGCGTGGGACCGCTCACCCTACCCGATCCGGGGCGTGGCCGGTGCCCGGATCGGGCAGGGCGGCTTCGACGCCCGGTGCTACCGGTGGGCGAGCGCCCGGACCAGCTTGGCGACGTCCGGGGTGCCGACCCCGGTCGCCTGGTCGTAGCCGGGGCCCGCCTGGTAGCCGTGCGGGCCGGTGGACCCGGTGGTGACGTCGACGATCCCGGCCGAGTGCTGCGCGTAGAGCCGGTAGAGGTCGTTGTCGATCACGCCGAGCCGGTGCCCGGCCGCCTGGTCGGCCAGCGCGACCACGGCGGCGAACAGCGGCGAGGACTCGCTGGTGCCGGCTCCGTCCGCGGTCCAGCCGGTGTTGGCCGGGTCGAAGCTGGAGTACAGCCAGAGCGCGCCGTTCGGCGAGCCGGCCATGCTGACGTCCGGGGTGCCGCGGTGGCCGCCGACCACCGAACGCACCGGGTCCTGGTAGCCGGGCCGGGCGAAGACCTTGGACAGCTCGCCGCCGCTGCCCGACCAGGCGGCGTCCGGCGCGGTCCGGGCACCCTGGTCGTTCAGCGACAGCTGGGTGCCGCCGACGGCGGTGACCAGCGGGTCGCCGGCCGGCCAGGCCGCGTCCAGCTTGGTCGAGTCGCCGCCGCCGTCGCCGGAGCTCGCGGTCAGCGTGACCCCGTGCTTCGCCGCGTTGACGAAGGCGTAGCGCAGCGTGGTGAGGCTGGTGTAGTCGCCCACGTCGAAGCCGGGGAACTCGCCCTCGCTGGTCGCCCAGCTCATCGAGACCACGTCCGCCTGGCCCGCGTTCACCAGGTGGTTGATGCCGCTCATCATCTCGGGGACGCCGACCGGGCCCTCGGTCTCCGAGACGCCGGTCTCCAGCAGCACGATCCGGGCGCCCGGCGCGATGGCGTGGGCGGCCTCGACGTCCAGCGTGGTCTCACCGGCCCAGCCGGTCATGTCCGCGTTCTTCGGGTCGAAGGGCGGCACCTGACCCCACTTCACCACGTCGACCTGGCCCTTCGGCAGGCCGAACCTCGCGTCGTAGACGTCGAGGTCGTGCTGGATGGTCGGCGAGCCGTAGGAGTCCACGATGACGATGGTCCGGCCCCGGCCGGTGATGCCCGCCCGGTAGAGCGGGTCGACGTCGTACGCCGTGCGGTACTGCAACGGGGAGTAGCAGGCGCGGTGCAGCCGGGCCAGGCAGGCGCTGGTGGAGATCGGTGCGGCCAGCACCGGGTCGCCGGGGTCGCCGGCGTGCCGCAGCGGGCCGCCGGCCAGCAGTGGGCTGACGGCCGGCGCGGCGGGACCGGCCGTGCCGGCGCTGCTCACGGTCGGGACCAGGGCGAGCGCGAACGCGCCCGCCGCGGCGGCGGCGAGACGCAGACGTGCGGGCATGGACACGTGGTGTCCCCTTTCGGAGTCGGTGGTCCGGGCACCGCTCCGATCCGCGGACGAGCGGAGACGCCACCGGAGCCGTGTATGACAGGGTCAGAACACGGCGCCAGCCTAGAAGCCGGAGTGATCCGCTGGCGAGAGACAGATCAAGCCAGTGACAGGTGAGGTGATGACCGGTCGGACATCCGTGACGCCGGCCGGGGTCACCCCTGACCGGGTGGAGCCTCACCGGTGGTGTACGGCAGGTGCCCGGCCGGGACCGACCCGAGCCGCCCGGCCCGGTAGTCCTCCATCGCCCGGACCAGCTCCTCCCGGGTGTTCATCACGAACGGCCCGTAGAGCGCCACCGGCTCCCGGATCGGCCGGCCGCCGAGCAGCAGCACCTCCAGCTGCGGCGCCCGGCTCTCCTGCCGCGGCGCGGCGGCCACGGTGAGCGCGTCACCCGGTCCGAAGACGGCCAACTGCCCGAGCCGCACCGGGCGCGCCTCGGCCCCCACGTTGCCCCGGCCGGCCAGCACGTAGGCCAGCGCGTTGAAGTCCGGACGCCACGGCAGCACCAGTTCCGCCCCCGGGCTGAGGGTGGCGTGCAGCAGCGTGATCGGGGTGAAGGTGGAGCCGGGGCCGGTGTGTCCGCCGACCTCGCCGGCGATCACCCGCAGCAGCGCGCCGCCGTCGGGCGAGGCCAGCAGGGCGGCCTCCCGGCCGCGGATGTCCTGGTAGCGCGGCGGGTTCCACTTGTCGGCCTTCGGCAGGTTCACCCAGAGCTGGATCCCGTGGAACAGCCCGCCGGAGGCGACCAGGTGCACGGGCGGCTTCTCGATGTGCAGGATCCCGCTGCCGGCCGTCATCCACTGGGTGTCGCCGTCGGTGATCACCCCGCCCCCGCCGTTGGAGTCTGTGTGCTCGAAGATGCCGTCGATCATGTACGTGACGGTCTCGAAGCCGCGGTGCGGGTGCCACGGAGTCCCCTTGGCCTCGCCGGGCGCGTACTCCACCTCGCCCATCTGGTCCATGTGCACGAACGGGTCGATGTCCTGCAGGCTCACCCCGGCGAAGGCGCGCCGGACCGGGAAGCCCTCGCCCTCCAGACCGCTGGGCGCGCTGGTCACCGACCGCACCGGCCGCTGGACGGCGGCCGTGGGCTCCGGGCGGGGGACTCGCGGCAGGGCCAGGATGTTCTCGACCGTGACGGCAGGCATGGTGGGCTCCTTCGCCGGCGATGTTCGGACGCGCTCGGCCCCCGCGCCGTGCCGGGCGGTGCCCTCAGCCTAGCCAGCGTGGACGGGCCGCGCGGGGGGGAGCGGGACCGGGGAGAACCGGCTGCGCCCGGCCGGCCCGCTCGGGCGGACTCCCCGCATGGCCGCCGACCCTCCGCCGCAGCCGGCCACGCCCCGTACTCCCCACGAACAGGCCCTGCGGCATGTCGCGTCCCGGTCGTCGGGCGGGCCGCTCGCCCCCGGCCACCACCTGGCCCAGTTCGGCGCACCGTGACGGCGTGGCGCCCAGCGGCTGCCGGCGGCGGGTTCAAGTCCGCACCGCAGGCTGTCAGTCCCGCACCGTGCGGTTCTCCTCGGCGGACAAGTGCGAGGGGGCCGCGATGAGTTGGGCGAGCGCCGGATCCAGGACGTGGTCAGTCGGGCGCTGCCAGCCTCGTAGCGCGACGGCCACCCGGGCCGCGGCATTGGACGGCCCTCGCCGGACCCCGCGCTTCGGCCGAGCGGCGCGGCGATCACGGCAAGAGCCGTGAGGTTCAGTTTGCTGGAAGAAGCGGGCCGCGTCGAGCCCCTGACCAAGGTATTCGTGCCGGGGCCGACCTTCCCGGGTCGGTTCAGGCGGTCGCGGGCCCGGTTCCGTCGCGTTCCCAGAGGACCAGTGCGAGCAGTGGCACCGCCGTCGCGGTCAGTGCGGCCGCACCGCCGACCCACCACGCGGCGGGCAGCCCCAGCACCGCGACCCCGGCGGCGGCCGACAGCCGGGCCGGCTGCCACACCCCGGACAGCGAGCGGTGGAAGAGCCCGAGGCCGAGCAGGAAGAGCACCGTGCCGACCGGCAGCAGCAGCGCGGACGTTCCGTGCAGCGGCCGTTCGAAGTGGCGGATCGCCTCCTGCATCCCGACCGCCGCGACGGCGATGCCGAAGATCATGACCAGGTACGAGTAGCCGAAGGCGTAGACCGCCACCCGCGGGCGGCGCGCCATCGGTACCCGCTCCAGCAGCCGCGCGCTGTCGTGTTCCTCGCGGTCGAAGTAGAGCCACCACATGGCGGCGCTCAGCACGAGCGCCAGCAGCGCGCCGAGGACCACCGTCACCAGGTCGTCCAGCCGGGTGGCCGCGGCGCCGACCTCGGTGATCGACTCCCCGAGCACGATGATCACGGCCAGCCCGTGCCGCTCCACGAAGTGCCCCACCCCGACGGTGAATCCGGTCGGCCCACTGAGCAGGGGCGTCAGCCATTCCAGCAGGCAGGCCAGTGCCCACACCCACACCCTCAGGTGTGCGGGAGCGAGGCCGGCCGCCAGCACGATCAGCGCGCTGGCCACGTTGAACGGTCCGATCCCCTTGATGCCGCGATGGCCCGAGGTACCGATGAAGCCGACCGTGTGCACCGCCACCACCAACAGGTAGGCCGCTCCGAACACCACTCCCCACGGGCCCGGCCCGTCCGCCCTGGGCACCGCCAGGGACATCACGAAGAACCCCGCCGTCCCGGTCAACAGCAGCAGCCGCGGTCCGGTCCGGTCGAGGTCGAGTGCGTTGGTGAGCCAGGCGTAACCCCCGTACATCCACCAGGTGATGGTCAGCAGCATCCCGGTCCGCGCCAGTCCGGCGGTGGAGGGCGCGGCGGCGAGCACCGACGCGATCTGCGTGATGGTGAAGACGAAGACCAGGTCGAAGAAGAGCTCAAGCGGCCGTACGGCCTCCGCGGCAGCGGCTTTGGTCGTCCCGTGTGTCACGGAGGCGATTGTCGCAGTGCGCCGCGAGCAGCACGCGCCGTTACTCGATCACCGGCCTGCGGTCGCCGCCGCCGTCGTCGGACGGCTGCTCGCTCCGCGCCTGGATCGCCTTCAGGACGGCCGCCATGTCGGCGCCGGCGAAGCCGAGTTGGGCGGTCTCGGCGTAGAGCGCGCGGCAGACGTCGAGCAGCGGGGAGGAGATGCCGGCGGCCCGGGCGGCGGCGGTGATCAGCTTGGTGTTCTGCCAGACGTCGGTGATGGCGGCCTGTACGGAGAAGTCCTCGGCGACCAGTTTGGGCGCCTTGATCCGCATGACCGGGCTCGCCATCGGGCCCGCGCCGAGCACCTCGACGAACCGGTCGAGATCGAGTCCGTGCTGGCCGGCGAAGTGGACCGCCTCGGCCAGCCCGGTCACCACGGTGATCAGGAAGACGTTCACCGACAGTTTCATGAGCAGGCCGCCCGGCACCGGGCCGCACAACGCCGTCTCGCGGCACATCGGTTCCAGCAACGGACGCACCAGCTCGACCGCCGCCGGCTCGCCGGCCAGCATCGCGACCAGTTCGCCCGCCTCGGCCGGGGTGCGCGAACCGGAGACCGGGGCCTCGACGTAGTGGCCGCCGGCGGCCCGGATGTCGGCTTCGAGCTGTTGCGAGTGGGCCGGCGCGGTGGTGCCCATGTGGACGACGGTGCGGCCGGCCACCCGCTCGGCGAAGGCCGGCGTGCCCCGCCCGAGGACGGCGTCGACGGCGTCGCCGTCGACCAGCATGACGAGGACCACGTCCGACCGCGCGAAGACGGTGGCCGCGTCGGGTGCCACCTCCGCCCCGGCCGCCCGCAGCACGCTGGTCTTCGCCGGGGTGCGGTTCCAGACCAGCAGCGGGATCCCCGCCCGGACCAGATTGAGGGCCATCGGCTCGCCCATGACGCCGAGCCCGAGGAATCCCACGTTCGGTGCGCGCATGGTCAACAGTCTTGCACGGCAAGGGGCGGAGGATCTCCGGTCCACCGCAGGCAGCACGGCAAATCCAGCATAATGGTTTTCGTTTTCATCTGGTGTATGGTCAGTCCGACCCGCCCACCAGCCGAAGGGACTCCCATCGTGGCCAAGCCCGCCCAGGCGCGCCGGAACCGGACCCCGCGCCCCAACCCGCTCTACGCGGCCGGCATCAGCTACATCGACTACAAGGACACCACCCTGCTGCGGAAGTTCATCTCCGACCGGGGCAAGATCCGCAGCCGTCGCGTCACCCGGCTCACCGCACAGCAGCAGCGCCAGATGGCCCGGGCGATCAAGAACGCCCGCGAGATGGCCCTGCTGCCGTACGCCTCCCCGGCGGCCGGCCGGTGATGCTGACCGCCGCCCAGCCCGTCGTCACCCAGCCCGCCGGCACCCGCCTCCCGGTCACCGTCCTCTCGGGCTTCCTGGGCGCGGGCAAGACCACCCTGCTCAACCACCTCCTGCACAACCGCGAGGGCCTGCGGGTCGCCGTCATCGTCAACGACATGAGCGAGGTCAACATCGACGCCGCCCTGGTCCGCGACGGTGGGGGAGCCCTCTCCCGGACCGAGGAGCGGTTGGTCGAGATGACCAACGGCTGCATCTGCTGCACCCTGCGCGACGACCTGCTGGAGGAGGTCGACCGGCTCGCCCGGGCCGGCCGCTTCGACTACCTGCTGATCGAGTCCAGTGGCATCTCCGAACCGATGCCGGTCGCGGCCACCTTCGCCTTCGCCCGCGACGACGGCGCGACCCTCGGCGACATCGCCCGCCTCGACACCATGGTCACCGTGGTCGACGCCGCCAACTTCCTGCCCGAGCTGCGCGGTGGCGACGAGCTGACCGCGCGCGGGCTCGACCAGTACGAGGACGACGAGCGTACCGTCAGCGACCTGCTGATGGACCAGGTGGAGTTCGCCGACGTCATCGTCCTCAACAAGACCGACCTGGTCACCCCGGGCCAGACCGACCGGCTCGCCGCGGCGCTCGCCCGACTCAACCCCGCCGCCCGGATCGTGCGGGCCACGGCCGGCCGGGTCCCGCCCGCCGAACTCCTCGGTACCGGCCTGTTCGACCTGGCGAAGGCCCAGGAGGCGCCCGGCTGGGTGGCCGAACTCAACGGCGACCACGTTCCGGAGACCGAGGAGTACGGGATCAGCAGCCTGGTCTTCCGTGCCGCGCGCCCCTTCCACCCCGGCCGGCTCTGGGAGTTGGTGGGCGAGCGGCTCGACACCGGCGAGTTCGGCACGGTGCTGCGCTCCAAGGGCTTCTTCTGGCTGGCCACCCGCCCGGGCGTCACCGGCCTGTGGTCGCAGGCGGGTTCGGTCGCCCGCTTCGAACCCGTCGGGACCCGGTCGGCGGACGACGACCCGGGCAGGCCCGATCCGGGGCGGCCGTCGGGCCAGGAACTCGTCTTCATCGGAACCGAGCTGGCCGCGGACGCGCTGCGCACCGCACTCACCGGCTGCCTGCTGGACGAGGCCGAGCACGCGGCCGGCCCGCGGGCCTGGGCGCGGCTCGACGACCCGTTCCCGGCCTGGGACCCACACGACCACCACGACACCGACCACTGACCCCACCCCCGCGAAGGAGCACCCGACATGGCCGTACCCAAGCGCAAGACGTCCCGCAGCAACACCCGCCACCGCCGGGCCCAGTGGAAGGCGACCCGGCCCGACCTGGTGCCGATCACCGTCGACGGCCGCGAACACCTCGTCCCCCGCCGCCTGGTCCGCGCCTACCAGCGCGGGCTGATCACCCCTTAGGGCCCGGCCGGCACCTCCGCCCGCAGCGCCGCCGGCACCGCCTCGGCGTGCGGCGGCCGCGGACGGCCGCGCCGCGCTGACCGCGCCGAGTGAGGAGCCGGCCACGCAGGGGGGAAGCGCCTGGGATGGGAGCCTGGCCAGCGCCTTCCTGCACGGCGGCTGAACGTCCCTTCAGGAGCGCTTCAGCTGCCGATGACTAGGGTCGCCGATCGTGTCCGGAGCCGAGCGGAGGCTCCTTGACTGCACCGGAGGTCAGCAGCCCATGTCCCTGCCCACCACAGCGGTACCCGAGCCGGCCGCGAGCCGCGGCGACGTTCGGATCGCGGTCCAGGCGACCGGCCTGGTCAAGACCTACGGCAGCGGTGACGCCCAGGTCCGCGCCCTGGACGGGGTGTCGGCCGAGTTCGCGGCCGGCGAGTTCACCGCGATCATGGGCCCGTCCGGCTCCGGCAAGTCCACCTTCATGCACTGTCTGGCCGGCCTGGACACGCTGGACGGCGGTACCGTCACCATCGGCGGCACCATCATCACCGGCATGAAGGACCGCAAGCTCACTCAGCTGCGGCGGGACCGGATCGGCTTCATCTTCCAGGCGTTCAACCTGCTCCCCACGCTCACCGCCGAGCAGAACATCCTGCTCCCGCTGAGCCTGGCCGGCCGCAAACCCGACCCGGAGTGGTACGCCCGGCTCATCGAGGTGGTCGGCCTCAAGGACCGCCTGGGCCACCGCCCCTCCCAGCTCTCCGGCGGCCAGCAGCAGCGCGTCGCCTGTGCCCGGGCGTTGGTCGGCAAGCCCGAGGTGGTCTTCGCCGACGAGCCCACCGGCAACCTGGACTCGCGCTCCGGCGCCGAGGTGCTCGGCTTCCTGCAGAAGTCGGTGCGCGAGCTCGACCAGACCGTGATCATGGTCACCCACGACCCGGCCGCCGCCTCCTACGCGGACCGCGTGGTCTTCCTCGCCGACGGCCGCCCGGCCGGCGAGCTGGCCGACCCGACCGCCGAGTCGGTGCTGGACCACCTGATGCGCGCGGGGCGGTGACCTGATGTTCCGCACGACTCTGGCCGGGCTGCTGGCCAACAAAGTCCGGCTGCTGCTCTCCTCGGTCGCCATCTTCCTCGGCGTCGGCTTCGTGGCCGGCACCCTGGTGCTGAGCGGCTCGATGCAGCAGTCCTTCATGGACAGCTTCGCCCGTGACGCCAAGGGCGTCGACGCGGCCGTGCTCACCGACCAGGGCGCCGGCGGGTTCGGCGGTCCAGGCGGCCACGGCGGGCAGGGCGGCGACAACAGCGACCTGCTGCCCGCCGCCGCGCTGGACGCGATCCGCGCCGTCCCCGGCGTCGCCGCCGCCGAGGGCCGGCTCAGCGGCTCCGCGCCGCTGCTCGGCGCCAACGGCAAGGTGATCACCAACGGTGACCGCCCCGGCGCCGGCATGGCCGTCGCCCAGGACGCCGCGCTGCGCGGCTTCACCCTCGACTCCGGCCGCGTCCCGACCGCCGACAGCGAGGTGGTGGTTGACCAGGCCACCGCCACCGCGCAGCACTTCACGCTCGGCCAGCAGGTCGGCGTGGTCGACCTGAACTCCACGGTCGAGCACTTCACCCTGGTCGGCACCATCGACACCGGCTCCAACAAGGCCTTCAGCAACGGCAGCGTGGTCGGCCTCACCACCCCCGTCGCCGAGCGGATCACCGGCGTCACCGGTTACAGCCAGATCAACGTCCGTGCCGCGAGCGGAACTTCGCCGGCCACCCTGGTCTCCCGGATCTCCGCGCTGAGCCAGGTCCACGGCGACCAGGTGCTCACCGGCAGCGCGCTGGCCACCCAGGAGGCCGACAAGGTCGTCCACTTCGCCTCGGTCTTCACCGACGCGTTGCTGATCTTCGCGGTGGTCGCGCTCTTCGTGGCCTCGCTCGTCATCTACAACACGTTCACCATCCTGATCGCCCAGCGGATGCGCGAACTCGCGCTGCTGCGCTGCGTCGGCGCCTCGCGCAGGCAGGTCTTCGGCAGCACGCTGCTGGAGGCGGCGATCGTCGGTCTGCTGGCCTCGCTGCTCGGCATCGCGGTCGGCGTGCTGCTGGCGCTCGGCATGATGGCCGTGCTCAGCGCCTTCGGCGCGAGCTTCCCGAGCACCTCGCTGGTGGTCACTCCGCAGACGGCGCTGGCCTCGATGCTGGTGGGTACCGTGGTCACGGTCGGATCGGCCCTGGTGCCGGCGCTGCGGTCCACCCGGGTGCCGCCGGTCGCGGCGCTCGGCGACCAGTACGAGCCGCCGGCCGAGGCCAGGAAGGTCGGCTGGCTGCGGCTCGCGATCATCGTGGTGTTCGGCTCGGCCGGCCTCGGCCTGGCGGTGCTCGGCCACGGCGACAGCTCCGGCCCCGACGGCCTGTTCAAGATCGTGGGCGGCGGCTGCGTGCTCTTCGTCGGCGTGCTGGCGGCCGGCCCGCTCTTCGTCGGTCCGCTGACCCGGGTCTTCGGCGTGATCCCGTCGCTCTTCCTCGGCGCGCCCGCCAAGCTGGCCACCGCCAACGCCACCCGCAACCCGTTCCGGGCCGCGTCCACCACGGCGGCGCTGACCATCGGCGTCACCCTGGTCACCCTGTTCACCATCATCTCGGCCTCGGTCACCGCCTCGGCGGCCGCGACCATCACCAAGCACTACCCGTTCGACTACCAGGTCGCGCCGCTCACCGACGGCGGCGGCCGGGGCCCGGGAGGCGACGGCGGACCGGTCGGCCACGGCGGACCGAACGCCCGGACCGTGCCGCAGTCGGTGGTCGCCGCGCTGCACGCCCGGCCGGAGCTGAACGTGGTCGCCGCCGAGTACGCCGGCTCACTCACCGTCAACGGCCACGACGCACGGGTGACCGCGATGGACCCGGACGCCTACGGCACGGTCTTCCTGCCCACCCTCACCAGCGGCTCGCTCGCCGACCTCCAGCCCGGCACCATCGGCCTGGACAGCGCCACCCTGGCCCGCACCGGTGCCCAGGCCGGCGGCACGGTGAGCGTGCAGACCCCGGACGGCGGCACCGTCAACGCCACGGTGGTCACCGTGATGACCAGCGGTGACGCGATCCCCGAGGTGCTGATGCCGGTCGCCGACTTCCAGCGCGACTTCCGGCCGAGCGGCGCGAGCAGTGTCTCCATCACCGCCAAGCACGGCGTCTCCACCGACGACTCGCTGGCCGCCGTGAACGCCGCCACTGCCAGCGACGCGCTGCTGACCGTGCAGAGCGCGACCCAGTACAAGGCCAGCCTCGGCGGTGGGATCAGCAGGGTGCTGACCTTCTTCAGCGCGCTGGTCGGCCTGGCCATCCTGATCGCGCTGTTCGGCATCGCCAACACGCTCTCGCTCTCGGTCATCGAGCGCACCCGGGAGTCCGCGATGCTGCGGGCGATCGGCCTGGGCAAGGGGCAGCTGCGCGGGATGCTGGTGCTGGAGGCCGTGCAGATGTCGCTGGTCGGCGCGGTGGTCGGCGTGCTGCTGGGCGGGCTGTTCGGCTGGGCCATCATGGGCGCCTTCATCAAGGGCAGCGGTGGCACCGGCGTCACCGTCTACCCGGCGGGGCAGCTCGTGCTGTACGTGGTGATCGCGGCGGTGGCCGGCGTCGTCGCCTCGCTGCTGCCGGCGCGACGGGCGGCCCGGACCTCGATCGTCTCCGCCCTGGCCGGCTGAGACCCCGGATACCGCCGACGGCGGTGACCAACACCCGCTGGTCACCGCCGTCGCGGCGTTCTCGGGCGTTACTTGCCGACGGCCGTGATCCACTCGTCGATGGTGACGACCTCCGCCTGTCGGGGGAACACCTTCTCGGTGAGCACCCGGTGCACCTCGGGGTCGGCGTCCAGGCAGCCGTCCGCCAGGACGGTGAGGCCGAAGTCCAGGTCGGCGGCCTGGCGCAGGGTGGAGAGCACGACCCCGCTGGTGGCGATGCCGGTGAGGACCAGGCTGTCGATGCCACCGGCCCGCAGCACCATGTCCAGGTCGCTGCCGGCGAACGCGCTGACCCGCTTCTTGGTGACCACGAGCTCGCCGGGAGCGGGCGTGACGTCCGGGTGGATCCGCGCGTTGCGGTCACCCTCGGCGAAGGCGCCGCCCTGGGCGAGGCCGCCGAAGCCCTTGTTGCGCGGGCTGACCTCCGGGTGGCCGGCGCGGAACCCGATGACCACGTGGATCACCGGGAGACCGGCGGCCCGGGCGGCGTCGATCGCCCGGCCCAGCCGCGGCAGGTAGCCGTCGTCCGGCACGCGGTCCACGATGCCCTGCTGGACGTCCATCACGAGGAGGGCGCTTCGCGACATGCTCACTGTCCTTTCTTCGAGCCGGCCGGGCGGTCCGAGCCGGCGGGGGTGGGGCGGCCGCGCAGCGCCGAGGCGAGCGCGCCGACCAGGGCCATCGCCGCGGCCGCGCCGAAGACGGTGACGAGCCCGTGGTGGAAGGGCCCGGAGACCAGCTCGGGGAAGAACCGGTTCCCGGTCAGGGCCTGTACGTTGGGCGCGGGCAGGGTGTTCAGCACGCCGCTGGGCCCGAGCAGGTGGCCGACCGGGTTGTTGCCGAGGAAGGTGGCGAACAGCGTGCTCACCGGCGGCAGCCCGGCCAACTGGTCGGCCGTCGCGGCGGGTACGCCCTGGGCCTGCAGACCGCTGGCCATCGTGTGCGGCAGCGATCCGGCCAGCCCGGCGACCATCAGCGAGAAGAACAGCCCGATCGACAGCGCGGTGCCCGAGTTCTGGAACGTCGAGCGCATGCCGGAGGCCACCCCGCGCTGCTCCGGTGGCACGCTCCCCATGATCGCCGAGGTGTTGGGGGCGGAGAACATCCCCTGGCCGAGCCCGCTGAGCAGCAGCAGGGCCGCGAACGCCGGGTAGGGGAAGTCGACCGGCAGCGCGACCAGGCCGACGAAGGAGACGGCCACCAGCAGCAGGCCGGTGGTGGCGAACAGCCGCGAGCCGAACCGGTCCGAGAGGTAGCCGGAGGCCGGACCGCCGATCAGGAACCCGACGGTCAGCGGCAGCATGAAGATGCCGGCCCACAGCGGGGTGCGCTCGAAGTCGTAGCCGTGCAGCGGCAGCCAGATGCCCTGCAGCCAGATGATCAGCATGAACTGCATGCCGCCGCGGGCGATGGCGATCAGCAGCGCCGCCAGGTTCCCGGCGGCGAACGCGCGGATCCGGAACAGCCGGAGCTGGAACATCGGCTCGGCGATCCGGGTCTCCGCGACGCAGAACACCGCGAGCAGCAGGACGCCGGTGCTCAGCCCGCCCAGCACCCACGGGTTGGTCCAGCCGGTGGAGTGGCCGCCGTAGGGCTGGATGCCGTACGTGATGGAGGCGAGCAGGGCGCCGGCCCCCGCGGTGAAGGTGAGGTTGCCGACCCAGTCGATCCGGCCCGGCCGGCGGGTGCCGGTCTCGCGCAGGCTGCGGTACGACCAGAAGGTGCCGACCACCCCGAACGGGACGCTGACCCAGAACACCGCCCGCCAGTCGACGGTGGCCAGCACCCCACCGGCGAGCAGGCCGAGGAACATGCCCGCCAGGCCGGTGATCTGGTTGATGCCCAGCGCCATGCCGCGCTGCCGGGCGGGGAAGGCGTCGGTGAGGATCGCCGCCGAGTTCGCGGTCAGCATCGCTCCGCCCACGGCCTGTACGATCCGGAAGCCGATCAGCCAGAGCGCGCCACCACCGCCCTTCA
The DNA here is from genome assembly GCF_055559155.1 of Kitasatospora sp. NPDC024654. Taxonomy (NCBI): domain Bacteria; kingdom Bacillati; phylum Actinomycetota; class Actinomycetes; order Kitasatosporales; family Streptomycetaceae; genus Kitasatospora; species Kitasatospora sp. NPDC024654. The sequence continues at coordinate 27,658 of NZ_JBVHLF010000050.1, read as the reverse complement.
GCGGATCGAGCGAGAGGGCGAGCGAGGCGCAGGCGAAGACGGCGAAGCCCAGGTTGTACATCCGGACCCGGCCGAACATGTCGCCGAGCCGGCCCAGGGCGACCACCAGCACCGCGGAGACCAGCGTGTAGCCCAGGATCATCCAGAGCAGGTAGCCGATGTTGCCGGGGGCGAGCGGATCCAGCCCGATGCCACGGAAGATCGCCGGCAGCGAGATGATCACGATCGAGCTGTCTATGGTCGCGATCAGCACGCCCATGGTCGTGTTGGAGAGTGCGACCCACTTGTAGCGTTCGCTCCTGCCGCGCCCGACGTCGCCGTGGTCGACGTCGGTGTCCGCGGTGGCCGAGCTCTTCGGCCCGGTCCCGGTCGTCACAACCGCTCCGCGAGGCGGTCGAGCAGCGGCAGCGCCGCGACCAGCTGCTGGCGCTCGGCGGGGGTGAACTCCTCCTCGACGGCGGTGGCCAGGAGCCGCACGGTCTCCGAGCGCCGGTCGGTCACCGTCCGCCGGCCCGCCTCGGTGATCGTCATGACCGAGCGCCGGCCGTCGGCCGGGTCCGGCCGGCGGCTCACCAGACCGCGTTCCTCCAGCCCGGCCAGGGTGGTCGCCATGGCCTGCGGGCGCACCCGCTCCAACTGGGCCAGCGCCCCCGGGGAGGCCGCGCCGTCCTGGTCCAGCCGGGTCAGCACGGACGCCTCGGAGTGGGTCACGTCGCCCACGGTGTGGGCCTGCCGCGCTCGGCGGGCGATCCGGCCCACGATCAGCCGGAGCGCCGCTCCGACCTCGGCCGCGTCGGCCGCGGGTGATCTCATCTCGTCCATAGATAGTAACAGTAGCTTAATCAATTGATTGTTACTACTTCTGGGTGGCGATCTCCGGCCCGGCGGCCGCCGACGAGCGAGGCCGTGCCGCCGGCCGCAGACTGCAGGTATGACGACCTCGACCTTCGACGGCCCGGCGACGGTCTTCGGCCCGGGCGGCGCGATCCCGGTGCACGCCGAGCTCACCGGGGAGCGGCCGGCGCAGGGGCCGGAGAGCTGGAATGGCGACCTCTGGGCGGTCGCGCCGGAGGAGGACTTCGCCGCGCTGCTCGGCTCCCGCACCGGGCGCCTGCAGTTCCGGGACGGCGAGACCCGGGAGTTCGTCGTCAGGCGCGTCGTCCAGGGGGAGGAGCGGGCGCTGCTGCACGTCACGGGGAGCGGCCCGGTTCCGTTCTGACCGGCGCCGACGCGGCTGACGGGTACCCGAACTCCGGCTGAACGGGGTTGCGGCCCGCGGGCGGACTCGGGGGTATTCGATGAAGTCGGCCGCCGCGAATTGCCGTTGACTGACTGTCACGGCAATGATCATTTGCGTCCCCAGCCGCAGCGCCCTCCCGTGGAGTACCTGATGACGCACGCCCGAAGGCGATCACTCCGGCGCCGGGCCGTCCTGACCCTGGCCGCCTGCACGTTGGCCGGATCGGCGGCCGTCGTCGTCGAGACCGGCGCCGAGGCCGGCACGACCACCCGCCCGAAGCCCGCCGCCGGCGCGACCCGCCAGTGGATCACCTTCGCCGACAACCACCTGAGCTACGGTCACGACGCGCAGGGCAACCGGATACCCGACTACTCGTTCGCCGGCTACGACGGAGGCGGTGTCCCGCTGCCCACCGTGGCCACCAAGGTGACCGTCCCGCCGCCCGGCGGCGGGGACGACACCGGCGCCGTCCAGGCGGCGATCGACAGGGTCTCCGCGCTCCCGCTGGACGCCAACGGCTTCCGCGGGGCGGTCCAACTCGCCGCCGGGAGCTATCAGATCGCCGGTAGCCTGACCGTCAACGCCTCCGGCGTGGTGCTGCGCGGGGCCGACGGCAACGCCGCCGACACCACCCTGGTGGCACGGGGCGCGAACGCGCGCACGCTGCTGGACATCGGCGGCAGGTCCAGCTACCAGATGCGGGGCACCGCGCAGCCGGTCACCGACGGCTACGTCCCGGTGGGCGCGACCTCGCTCACCATGGGGGGCACGGCCGGGTTCGCGGTCGGCGACCAGGTGGTGATCGAACGCCCCACCACCCAGTCCTGGATCGACGCGCTCGGCATGAACGGCGTCTGGTCGCCCAACTGGAGCCTGCGCTCGGGGCGCACCATCACGGGCATCCAGGGGAACCGGATCACCTTCGACGCGCCGCTCACCACCGCGCTGGAGAAGCAGTACACCCAGGCGACCGGCTACCACTACAGCTTCCCGCGGATCGACCACGTCGGCATCGAGAACCTGAGCGCCGACGGTCAGGCGATGGCCGCCGACCCCGACTACGCCACGGACTTCTACAACTCGGCCTTCGGTGTGTTCAACGCCGTCCAGGACTCCTGGGCCAGCGATGTGACGACCCATCACTTCGGCGACTACGGCGTGGCCCTGCCGAGCGAGCAGAGCCGCCGGATCTCCGAGGTGCACACCTCCGCCCTGGACATGGTGACCAACCTCAACACCTCGGCCAGGTCCTTCGGTTACCTCATCCAGGGACAGCAGAACCTGATCCAGGACTGCACCCTCACCGCCGCGAAGATCCACGCCTTCGTCACCGACGGCCGCCAGTCCGGCCCGAACGTGTTCTCCCACCGCACCGCGACCACCACTGACGTCAGCTACGACGCCGGCGGTCACGAGCGTTGGGGCAGCGGCACGTTGTACGACGACGTCAGCATCCAGGGCACCCTGGACCTGGTGAACAACGGCACCCGGGGCACCGGCCACGGCTGGTCGGACGCCAACAGCACGGCCTGGAACTGCGACACCACCGCGGGTTACGAGATCCAGAACCCGCCCACCGGCCACAACTGGGCGATCGGCTGCACCGGTTCGGTGCTGAAGGGCACCGACGGCGGGTTGCAGTCGGCGGGCGGCAACGTCGGACCGCCCAGCCTCCACGACGAGCAGCTCCGCGAGCGCCTCGCCGGTGGGCCTGCCGGGAGGTAGCGCTCCCCGGCGACGCGTCCGGGCGCTTCCGGTCCCGACGTGGTACTCAGGATCGGAAACGCCCGGACTCCGGGTGCCGCGGCGAGAAGGAGCAGCACGCATGGCGGATGACGCGCAGGCCGGCCGGGCGCCCAGCGCCACCGGGACGGTGACGGTGCCCAGCCCGTTCCCGGTCGACGCGACCGCGGACCGCCTCGCGGCCGCGATCCGGCAGCGGGGCCTGATCCTGTTCGCGGAGGTGGACCACGGCGGCGGCGCCCACGAGGTGGGGCTCGCGATGAACGACGCCCGCCTGCTGATCTTCGGTCACCCCCGCGGCGGCACGCCGGCCATGGTCGCCGCCCCGCTGCTCGGTCTGGAGCTGCCGCTGCGGGCGCTGGTCTGGGCCGACGACGACGGGCGCTGCTGGGTGAGCTACCAGGACCCCGCCGACCTGGCCCGCCGCTTCCAGCTCACCGACGAGCTGGTGGCGCCCCTGTCGGGCGTCGCGCGGCTGGTGTCCGCCGCCCTGTCCTAGGCCTGGGGCCTCAGCCGGCGAAGTCCTGGGTGAGCCAGATCGTGCCGCTGGAGTCGCGCATGATCGCGATGCCGACCCGGGTGAAGGACGAGCTGAGGATGTTCTGCCGGTGGCCGTCGTTCGGCGGCTTCTCGTCGAGCATGGACTGGGTCAGGCCGACCGCCATCGAGGCGATCGACGAGTCCGTCGCGCTGACCGGGCCGCCCTCGCCGATGTTCTCGCCGGCGGAACTCCACTGCACACCCTGGTCCTGCTCGCGCTGCCCGAACGCCGGCTCACCGGGGCACTGGTGGGAGAGACCGCAGCCGCCCGCCATCACCTGGTTGTGGGCCGCCGCGCTGCGGTTGAGGCCGTCGTCGAGGGTGTACGCGGGCAGGCCCTGGGCGGCGCGGGCCTGGTTGATCAGGTTCAGCACCTGCTGCACGGCATCGCTGTCGGTCGCCGAGGGGGTGACGGCCGGAACGGGCGCGGCGGGTGCCGAGGAGGCGGGGGAGGGGGTGGCGGACGACGCCCGGGTGGGCACGGCGGCCGCGGCGGTGGGGGAGACCGCGGTGCTCGGCGTGGCGGAGGGCGCGCTGGTCGGGGCGGTCGGGGCGGTCGGGGCCGGGTGGGTGGGGGGCTGGCTGGCCGCCCCGCCCGACCCCTGGGGTATCGGCGACTGCGACGGGCGCGCGGACGGCACCGGCTGCCCGCTCAGGGCCGCCGCCACCGGGGGGCTCTGCCGGTCGGTCGATCCGGCCGCCACCGGCGCCGGCCGGCCACCCGCGCCGCCGACGCACGCGAAGGCCGTGCCGCCGCCGATCACGGCGACGGCGGCGGCACTCGTCACGACCAGCCGCAGCCGTGGCGGACGTGGGCTGCGGTGTCTGCGAGTGGCCTGCGGCGGTATGTCGACACGGCGGTGGGAGCTCATCTGGGCTTTCACCTCGGGGAGTTGGTGAGTGGAGCCGGATCCCCGCTCGGCGGGCGGCTTCGAACAGCGAGTACGAACCTAGGCGGTTTCCGCGCTCCGAACCGCCCTGGGGGCCTGCCTTCAGTGGTTCTTAAGGAACCCCTCACCTGCTGCTTCACCGCGTCACCGGGCGCTGTGGCCCCGGGGCTACCGCGGGCCGGGGCGGGGGCGGACCCGGGCGGCGAGCAGCGCGATGTCGTCCTCGGCCGGGTGCGGGGTGAGGCCGTGCAGGACGGCGTCGAGCACGTCGTCGAGGTCGCCGGCGGCCGGCAGTGTCAGTGCTCCCAGCCGGGCGAGCGAGGCGTCGATGTCCTCCTCGCGGCGCTCGACCAGGCCGTCGGTGTAGAGCAACAGCACCTGGTCCGGCAGGAGTTCGCGGGTGGCCTGCTCGTAGCCGCCGAGCCCGGTGCCCAGCGGCGGGCCGGTCGGGACGTCGACGAACTCGTTGGGCCGGCCCGGCGTGAGCAGTGCGGGTGGCAGGTGGCCGGCGCTGGAGAGGGTCCACCGGTTGCGGGCCGGGTCGGCCAGCGCGAGCAGGCAGGTGGCCGGCCGGGCCGACTCGTTCTCGCAGATCAGGGTGTCCAGTTGGCGCAGGATCCGGTGCGGCGGCAGATCCGTGCTGGCCACGTAGCGCAGCATCGAGCGGTAGTTGCTCATGTCCACGGCCGCCTCGACACCGTGGCCCATCACGTCGCCCATCACCAGCAGGGTGCGCCCGAACGGCAGCCGGACGGTCTCGTACCAGTCACCGCCCACCACCGAGCTGGTGCCGGAGGGGAGGTAGCGGGAGGCGAGCTCCAGGTTGGGGTGCGGGTTGCCGGGCTCGGCCAGCAGCGCGCGCTGCAGCTCCAGCGCGATGCCCTGCGAGCGGGTGTAGCGACGGGCGTTGTCGATGCTGATCGCGGCCCGGCCGGCCAGGTCCTGGACCAGCTCGATCTCGTCCGTGGTGAAGCCCGCGCCGTCGTCGTGGGCCACGGTCCGGGCCAGCGACAGCACGCCGATCACGTGCCCGCGCGCCGCGAGCGGGACCGCCAGCAGCCAGCCGAGACCGGCTGCCCGGTAGGCCGCCAACGTCTCGGGGTCGGTCGGCGCGCTTCCCGGCGGCTCCTCCTGGCGCAGGCTCGCGAGCACCGGCCGGCCGCTCTCCAGGCTGCGCGCGGCGGCGGAGCCGTCCGGGCGGCGCACCGACTCGCCGGGCCGGGCCAGTTCCCGCACGTACGGGCGCAGCAGCCGCTTGCAGGAGACGGCGGTCCGGTGCAGCCGGGTGCCGCCGGCGGAGGCCGTGCCGCCGTGCTCCGCGGTGTCGTGGGGCACGATCTCCACGGTGGCGAGGTCGGCCATCCGCGCGACGGTGAAGTCGGCCAGCTCGGCGCAGGTGGCGTCGATGTCCAGGGTGGTGCCGATCCGGTCGGCCGCCGCGTCGAGCAGCGCCAGCCGGGCCCGGGCCTGGCCCAGCTCGTGCAGCTGCTGGGCGGCGGACGCCTCGGCCACGCTCGGCAGCGCGGCCGTCGAAGCCGTCGCCGTCTCCGCCGTCGCGGGCGGGGTGAGCACGGTCAGCAGCAGGCCAGCCACCTGCCCGGCCGGCTCCAGCCGCCGGCACTGCGCGGTCCAGCCGGTCCGGCCGGTCCGGGCGGTCCGGCCCGCGGGGTCGCGAGGGCGGGCCGGGCCGACGGTGACCGGGCGCGACAACCCGTCCGCGAGGACCTGGTAGAGGGTGTCGACGACCCCGGCGAGCGGCGTCGCGGCAGCCGACCGGCCCAGCAGCTCGGCCGGCGGCAGGCCGGTGGCCACGGTGAACGCCGGGTTCAGCCCCCGCCAGTACAGCCGCTGGTCGAGCACCGCGACCCCGAGCGGGAGCTGATCGACGGCGGCCCGCAACAGGGCGCCGCTACCGCCCAGTACGGCGGCCGTCGCCGCGTCGACGGAGGCGTCGGCGGCGCTCGGGCCCGGAGCGTCGGGGTGCACCGCTGCCTCCTCGAAGACCGTCCGACCACGCCTGCTCATGATCACGCTACCGGAATCCGCCCGCGCCGCTCGGCCTTTCGGGGGAAGCGGATCTCTTCGGTATCGGCTGGTTCAGCTGTTCGGCGTTCCGCCGCAAGACACCGGTCGGTGCGGTGAGCGGCCGGTCGGTCCGGCCGGAGTCCGGCGGACGCGCGCGCCGGGCCGTGTCAGGATGCCGGTATGAGCGATCAACCCGGCACGGTGGAGCAGGTCCTGGCCCGGGCCAAGCGGCTGTGGGCCGAGCTGGCGGGCGTCCCGGCGGTCTTCCCCGAGGCGCTCGGCCGGAGCACGATCGTGGTGGCACCCGAGTCGGGGCTCTGCCCGCGCGGCTGGGCGGGAGTGGTGGTGCTCGGGGGAGTGGCGCTGCTGACGGCCCCGAACGAGGCGGTGGCGGTGCAGCTGCGGCAGGCCGTGGTGGAGCTGCCGGCGGCGGCGCTCGCCGATCCGGCGGTCTTCGAGGTGGCACTGCACCCGGTCGAGGTGCTGGGCCCCGCGACGCTGGGCTACCTGGTGGCGGACGAGTTCCGGGCCGGCCCGGCGGGCGCCGTCGTGGAACTCGCGCCGGACGATCCGGCCGTGCGGCTGCTGCTGGACGGCTGCGATCCGACCGACGTGGACGAGAGCGGTCTGGCCGGGGTCACCTCGCCCGTGTTCGCCGTGGCCGGCGCCGGATCGCGGGTGCTGGCGGCGGCCGGATACCGGACCTGGCCCGGCGGGGCCGCGCACCTCTCGGTGCTGACCGGCCCGGCGCACCGCTCGCGCGGGCTGGCCCGGCAGGCGGCCTCGGCCGCGGTGGCGCACGCGCTGGCTGCCGGACTGCTGCCGCAGTGGCGGGCCCGGACGGCGGAGGCACGTCAGCTGGCCCGCGCGCTCGGATTCCGCGAACTCGGCGCCCAGCTCGGCCTGCGGCTGCCCTGAGCGGCCCGGCGCGCGTCGCGAGGGGCCACCCGCTCCTCGCGGGCAGCCCCTCGTGACCTCCCTCGGTCGCCGCGGCTACTGCGGCTTGACCGCCGCCGCGATCCGGTCGCCGACCTTCTTGTCGATGTTCCGCCAGTACTGGTACGCGCGCTCCAGCACCGGCTGCGAGACGCCGTTCGACAGGTGGCCGGCCACGTTGGAGACCAGCCGGTCGCGGGCGTCGTCGTCCAGCACCTGCCGGACCATCGTGCCGGCCTGCCCCCAGTCGTCGTCCTCCCGGTGCAGCGGGTAGGCCTCGCGGACCATCGAGCCCGCGACGTCCCAGCCCAGCGGGTCACCGAAGCGCTCGGTGTCCGCCGCCGGACCGCCGTAGGAGTTCGGCGCGTACACCGCGCCGGTCCGGGCCGCGTCGAAGCGCATCGGGCCGTCCTTGGCGTACGAGTGCACCGGCACGTGCGGCCGGTTGGGCGGCAGCTGGGCGTAGTTCGGGCCGATCCGGTAACGGTGGGTGTCGGGGTAGGAGAAGATCCGCCCGAGCAGCATCTTGTCGGGCGACACACCGATGCCCGGCACCATGTTCGCGGGCTCGAACGCGGCCTGCTCGATGTGGACGTGATAGTTCTCGGGGTTGCGGTTGAGCGTCATCCGGCCGACCTCGATCAGCGGGTAGTCGCCGTGCGGCCACACCTTGGTCAGGTCGAACGGGTTGAACCGGTAGTCCCAGGCCTCGTCGAACGGCATCACCTGGACGTACAGCGTCCAGGACGGGTGGTCGCCGCGCTCGATCGACCGGTACAGGTCGCGCAGGTGCGCGTCCGGGTCCGCGCCGGCGATCCGGTCAGCCTCCGCCTGGGTGAGGAAGTCGATCCCCTGGTCGGTCTTGAAGTGGTACTTGATCCAGAACTTCTCGCCGCCCGCGTTCGCCCACAGGAAGGTGTGCGAACCGTAGCCGTTCATGTTGCGCCAGGTCTTCGGGATGCCGCGGTCGCCCATCAGCCAGGTCACCATGTGCGCGGACTCGGGGCTGAGGGTCCAGAAGTCCCACTGCATGTTGTTGTCGCGCAGGTGGGTGTCCGGGCGGCGCTTCTGCGACCGGATGAAGTCCTGGAACTTGATCGGGTCACGGACGAAGAAGATCGGGGTGTTGTTGCCGACCAGGTCGTAGTTGCCCTGCTCGGTGTAGAACTTGATGGCGAAACCGCGCGGGTCGCGCCAGGTGTCCGGCGTTCCGAGCTCGCCGGCCACCGTGGAGAAGCGGATCAGCAGCTCGGTCTTCTTGCCGGGCTGGAAGAGGTCCGCCTTGGTGAACTGACTGACGTCGTTGGTCACCTGGAAGAACCCGTACGCGCCGCCGCCCTTGGCGTGCACGACTCGCTCGGGGACCCGTTCGCGGTTGAACTGGGCCATCTTCTCGATCAGGTAGTGGTCGTGCAGCAGGATCGGGCCGACCGGGCCCGCGGTGAGCGAGTCGGCGTCGCTCTCGACCGGGACGCCCGCGTTGTTGGTCGTGTACGGGACCGCTGTTTCGGACATGAACGAAAAGCCTCCTTGCGGTACGGACGTACCAGCGGAGCCTGCGCCCGGGCACAGACACGCCGGGGCCGAGCCGCACCTTTGCGGCTCTCCTTACGACTGAAGCACCGGCCGGGTGGTATCACAACCGCTACGTCGCCCGACCAGCCTCTGCTGTCCCACTCGTCGGGCCCGCTACCCGGCGGCGGCGCGGGCCGTGCTGAGCAGGCTCCGTACCTCCTCGTCGCTGGTCTGGTCGAAGTCCTCGTAGAACTGCCCGACCGCGTAGAAGCCGGGCGGGGCGGCCAGGCAGACCAGGTCGTCGGCGAGCGGTCCCAGCACCCGCAGCGCCTCGGGCGCGGTGACCGGCACCGCCAGCAGCAGCTCGCCCACCTGCCGTCGCCGCAGCACGGCCATCGCGGCCCGGACGGTCGCGCCGGTCGCGATGCCGTCGTCCACCAGCACCACCGCGCGCCCGGCCGGATCGAGCGGAGGCAGCGACCCGCGCAGCCGGACCGTGCGCTCGGCCACCTCGGTGGCGGTGGCGTCGGCGAGCCGCTCGAGCTCGGCGGACGACACGCCGAGGGCCGCGATGATGTCGTGGTTGTAGAGCCGGATCCCGCCCTCGCCGACCGCGCCCATGGCCAGCTCGGGCTGGCCGGGCGCGCCGATCTTGCACACCACCAGGATGTCCAGCGACGCGCCGAGCGCCTTGGCCACCTCGGCGGCCACCGGGACGCCGCCGCGGGGCAGGCCGACCACGATCGGGTCGTCGACCGCCCAGTCGGCCACCCGCACGCCGAGCCGGCGCCCGGCATCCGTCCGATCGCGGAACACGGTCATCGTCCTCACCGCCCGCCTGATACCTCCTCCAGCCTGCCACCGGTTTCGCCGGTCCGACCAGCCGGGACCCGGAGCCGGCGGGCGGCCGGGCGGTGGGCATCGCCCGCGGGCCGGGCCGGAGCCCCGACGGGGGGTCAGGGACGATCCAGGGGTGGCTCAGGGGGATTCCGGAGCGCGCCGGCGAAGGTCGTTCGTGAAGCATCGGACCAGCACGCCCGTCCGACTCCTGGGGGACCCGATGACCAAGCCGTCTCTGCTCGCCGCCGCGGCCCTGGTGCTGCTGCCGGCCGCCGTCCTGCCCGACACCGCCTGGGCCGCCGACGGCCCCGGTACCGCGGTGCACAGCAGCGCCGCCTCCGCGCCGGCGCCCGGCCCGGACGCACCGGCCCTGCGGGCCGCGCTGGCCGCCCGCCCCGGCGAGCCGGTGGCCGGCGCACTGGGCCGGGTGGCCGAGGACGGCCGGACCTGGCGTGGCAGCACCGGCGATCTGGTCACCGGGCAGCCGGTGTCGCCCGACGCGGCGTTCCGGATCGGCAGCATCTCCAAGACCTTCACCGCCGTGGTCCTGCTCCAGCTGGCCGCCGAACACCGGATCGACCTGGACGGCACCGTCCAGCACTACCTGCCCGGGGCGATCCCCGACAGCTTCCGGCCGATCACGATCCGCCAGTTGCTCGACCACACCAGTGGCCTGCCGACGGGCACCGCCTGCGCCCCTCCGGCCACCCCCGACGAGCAGATCGCCGGGCGTTTCGGCTACCAGAGCTTCGACGAGATCATCCAGCAGACCCTGCGTCCCACCGACTGCGCGTGGCCGGGGCCGGTCTTCGCACCCGGGACGGCCCAGCAGTACAACAGCTTCGGCTACCGGGTGGCGGGTGCGGTGATCGAGCACGTCACCGGCCACTCCTACCGGCAGGAGGTGACCGCGCGGATCCTCGCCCCGCTGGGCCTGCGGCACACCCTGGTGCCGTCCGGTGACCCGGAGCTGCCCCCGTCCCACCTGCCGGGCTACTGGACGAACGGCGCGGGGCAGCCGGTCGACGTCAGTGAGGCGGGCGGCAACCCGGACTCGATGGTCTCCACCACCGGCGACCTGGACCGGTTCCTCCGCGCGCTGCTCGGCGGCGAGCTGCTGCCGCCCGCGGGGATGGCCGACCTGCTCGCGCTGCCGCGTGACCCGGCGGGGCGGTTGGTCCCCTCGGTCGACCCGACCGCCTGCCCGTTCGGCCCGGACAAGGGGCTGGCCTGCTACAGCGAGGGCCTGATGCGCGTGCCGTTGCGGGACGGCACCGTGCTGTGGGGCAAGACCGGCCACGACCTCGGCTATGCCTCCGGCATGTTCGCCACGCTCGACCTGCGGGAGAGCGCGGAGTACGCGGTGGCCGAGACCGTCACCGAGCCGGGCCTGGCGGGGCCGGCCGAGCGACTCGGGGTGACGGCGTTCGGCCCGTTCGCCCCCTGAACGGCCGTCCGTCCGCTACCGTGTCCGGCAGATCCGAACTCCCCGCGGCACAGCGCTGTGTCCGCGCCCTCTGAACTCTCCCCGAGGTGCGCGCAGATGAGGCTCACCCCCCACGAGCAGGAGCGTCTGCTCATCCACGTCGCCGCCGACGTCGCCCGGGCCCGGCGGGCCCGCGGCCTGCGGCTCAACCACCCCGAGGCGGTCGCCGTGATCACCTCGTACCTGCTGGAAGGTGCCCGGGACGGGCGCTCGGTGGCCGAACTCATGGAATCCGGACGGCGGGTGCTGACCCGCGAGGACGTGATGGACGGCATCCCCGAGATGATCCCGGACGTCCAGGTGGAGGCGACCTTCCCGGACGGTACCAAGCTGGTCACCGTGCACGGGCCGATCCTGTGACGGGCGGTTCGATCGTCCCGGGTCAGATCCTCTACGGAGAAGGCGAGTTGACCCTCAACGCCGGCCGGCCGGTGACCACCCTGCTGGTCCGCAACGCCGCCGACCGGCCGGTGCAGGTCGGCTCCCACTACCACTTCTACGAGGCCAACCCGGGGCTGGAGTTCGACCGTGCGGCCGCCTACGGCCGACGGCTCAACATCCCGGCGGGCACGGCGGTCCGCTTCGAACCGGGCATTCCGACGGAGGTCACGTTGGTCCCGATCGGCGGCCGGCGTGAGGTGCTCGGGCTGCGCGGAGCGGTCGGCGGTGCACTGGATGACTGATCGTCAGAATCCTTTGGTGGTGAGCCGGGAGCGCTACGGGGAGCTCTACGGGCCCACCGTCGGTGACCGGATCCGGCTGGCCGACACCAACCTGCTGATCGAGATCGAGGAGGACCGCTGCGCCGGCGGCGACGAGGTGGTCTTCGGCGGCGGCAAGGTGATCCGGGAGTCGATGGGCCAGGGCCGGGCCGCCCGTGCCGAGGGGGCGCCGGACACCGTGATCACCGGGGCGGTGGTGCTCGACCACTGGGGGATCGTCAAGGCGGACGTCGGGATCAGGGACGGTCGGATCGCCGCGCTCGGCAAGGCCGGCAATCCGGAGACCATGGACGGCGTCCACCCGGACCTGGTGATCGGTCCGGAGACCGAGGTGATCTCGGGCAACGGCCGGATCCTCACCGCCGGCGCGGTCGACGCCCATGTCCACTTCACCGCACCGCAGTTGGCCGATGAGGCGCTCTCCGCCGGGATCACCACGCTGATCGGCGGCGGCACCGGTCCGGCCGAGGGGACCAAGGCCACCACGGTCACCCCGGGTGGCTGGCACCTGGCCCGGATGTTCGCCGCGCTGGACGACGTGCCGGTGAACCTCGGCCTGACCGGAAAGGGCAACACCGTCAACCGGGCTGCTCTGTACGCCCAGTTGAGAGGGGGCGCGATCGGCTTCAAGATCCACGAGGACTGGGGTGCCACCCCTGCGGTGATCGACGCCTGCCTACGGGTCTGCGAGGAGAGCGGCGCCCAACTCGCGCTGCACACCGACACCCTCAACGAGGCCGGCTTCGTCGCCGACACGTTGGCCGCCATCGCCGGCCGCGGAGTGCACGCCTACCACACCGAGGGTGCCGGCGGCGGCCACGCGCCGGACATCATCAGCGTGGTCTCCGAGCTCAACATCCTGCCCAGCTCGACCAATCCGACCCGGCCGCACACGGTCAACACGGTGGACGAGCACCTCGACATGCTGATGGTCTGCCACCACCTCAGCCCGTCCGTCCCCGAGGACCTGGCCTTCGCCGAGTCCCGGATCCGGCCCAGCACGATCGCCGCCGAGGACATCCTGCACGACCTCGGTGCCATCTCGATCATCAGCTCCGACTCGCAGGCGATGGGCCGGATCGGCGAGGTGGTCAGCCGCACCTGGCAGACCGCGCACTGCATGAAGGCCCGGCGCGGCGCGCTGGCCGGTGACGGGCGGGCCGACAACCAGCGGGTCCGTCGCTACGTCGCCAAGTACACCGTCAACCCGGCCGTCGCGCACGGGATCGACCACGAGATCGGCTCGGTCGAGCCGGGCCGGCTGGCCGACCTGGTGCTCTGGAACCCGGTGTTCTTCGGGGTCAAGCCCGACCTGGTGCTCAAGGGTGGCCAGATCGCCTGGGCGCAGCTCGGCGACGCCAACGCCTCCATCCCCACCTCGCAACCGGTCATCCCCAGACCGATGTTCGGGGCGAAGGGGCGGGCGCCCGGCCGGAACTCGCTCAACTTCACCTCCTCGCTGGCGATTTCCGACCGGCTCCCGGAACGACTGGGCCTGGCCAAGGAGTTCAGGGCCATCCGGAACACCCGGGCGGTCAGCAAGGACGACATGGTGAACAACACCGCGCGGCCGGAGGTCCGGGTCGACCCGGACCGCTTCACGGTGACCATCGACGGCGAACCGGTCACCCCCGCACCCGCCACCGAACTGCCGCTCGCCCAGCGGTACTTCCTCTTTTGACCGGGTCCGCCGCGCTGCTGCTGCTCGCGGACGGCCGGTTCCCGGCCGGCGGGCACGCGCACTCGGGCGGTGCCGAGGCGGCCGTCCGCGCCGGGCTGGTGCACGACCTGCCCAGCCTGGCGGCCTTCCTCGCCGGACGGCTGCACACCACCGGCCTGACCGCCGCCGGGCTCGCGGCCGCGGCCGCGAGCGGCCTGGACCCGGCCGAGCTGGACCGCGCCGCCGACGCCCGGACCCCCTCGCCCGCGCTGCGCCTCACCTCCCGCCGGCTCGGACGGCAGCTGTTGCGCGCGGCCCGGGCCTGCTGGCCGGACCCGGCGCTGGCCCGGCTCGCCGCCGACCACCCGGGCGGTGCCCACCAGAGCGTGGTGCTCGGTCTGGCCGCTCGCGCGGCCGGTCTGGGACCGGCCGAGGCGGCCACCGCGGCCGCCCAGGAGAGCGTCAACGGACCGGCCACCGCCTGCGTCCGGCTGCTCGGCCTCGACCCGTACCAGGTCGCGGCCCTGCTGGCGCGGCTCGCCCCGGCGGTGGACACGGTGGCCGCCGCCGCACTGGAAGCCGCCGAACACGGCGATCCGGCCCGGCTGCCGGCCGCCTCCGCCCCGCTGCTCGACCTCTACGCCGAGCAGCACCGCACCTGGAAGGTGAGACTCTTTGCATCGTGACCAACCCACGGACGCGTTCGGCGCGCCGGTGGCACTGGCCGCCCCGCTGACCCTGCCCGCCCCCGGGGTGTCCGCCGAGGACGGCAGGCGGCGGGCGCTGCGGATCGGGCTGGGCGGCCCGGTCGGCTCGGGCAAGACCGCGACCGTCGCGGCGCTCTGCCGGGAGCTGCGCGCGGAGCTGTCGCTGGCCGTGGTGACCAACGACATCTACACCACCGAGGACGCCGAGTTCCTGCTGCGCAACGCGGTGCTGCCGGCCGAGCGGATCACCGCGGTGGAGACCGGCTGCTGTCCGCACACCGCGATCCGGGACGACATCTCGGCCAACCTGGAGGCGGTCGAGCTGCTGGAGGCCGCGGTCGGCCCGCTCGACCTGGTGCTGGTGGAGTCGGGCGGCGACAACCTCACCGCGACCTTCAGCCGCGGCCTGGTGGACGCGCAGATCTTCGTCATCGACGTGGCGGGCGGGGACAAGATCCCGCGCAAGGGCGGGCCCGGGGTGAGCGGCTCCGACCTGCTGGTGGTGAACAAGACCGACCTGGCCCCGCTGGTCGGCGCCGACCTCGCGGTGATGGCCCGGGACGCCGAGGCACAGCGCGGTCAGCGGCCCACGGTGTTCTGTTCGCTGGTGCGGCCGGACGGGGTGGCGCCGGTCGCGGCCTGGGTGCGGGAGCGGCTGGTCGCGTGGCGGGCGCGCTGAGGCGTGACGTCGAGGTGACCCCGCCTCCGGACCCGGGGCTCACCGCGCAGGCCCGGATCGTGGCCCGCCGGGACGGGCACGGCGCCACCGTGCTGCCGGTGCTGGCCGGGCGCGGCGCGCTGGCGGTCCGCCGGCTGCGCGGTGGGCCACGGGCGGAGGTGGCGCTGGTCGGCGCGATGGCCGCGCCGCTCGGCGGCGACCGGCTGGCGGTCGCGGTGCGGGTCGAGCCGGGTGCGCGACTGCGGGTGACCAGCGTGGCGGCCACCGTCAGCCTGCCCGGGGCCGGGCCCGAGCCCGCCCACTACGACGTCGACCTGCGGGTGGGGGAGGGGGCCGAGCTGGACTGGCTGCCGGAGCCGGTGGTCGCGGCGGCCGGCAGCAGGCTGCTGCTGCGCACCCAGATCACCCTGGCCGCCGGCGCCCGGCTGCGCTTCCGGGAGGAGCAGGTGCTCGGGCGGCAGCACGACTGGGCGGTGCACGGCGCGCCCGGGCGGCTCACCTCGCGGCTGACGGTCTGCCAGGACGCCCTGACCGTCCTCGACCAGCAGACCGACCTGGGACCGGGCGCGCCGGGCTGGGACGGTCCCGCGGTGCTCGGCGGACGGCACGCGCTGGGCCAGCTGCTCTCGGTCGGCCTCCCGCTGGCGCCCGCCGAGCAGCGGGCCGGTCCCGCTGCGGGGGAGTGCGCGCTGCTCGACCTCCCCGGCCACGCGGCCCGGCAACTGGTGGCGCTGGCTCCGGACGCCCTGGCCCTGCGCGCCATGCTGGGGCCTGTCTGACGGCTCGGCTCAGCCGGTGTGGGTGTACTGGTCGGTCGCCATCGCCGGGCTGGTCCCGCCCACCGAGGACCAGCTGACGGCCATGTCGCCCGTGCCGTCGGACTGGAGCGGGTAGCTGCCGCCGAGCGGGACCGCCAGGTCCGGGCCGTCGACCGCGGTCACGGCGCCGGCCCCCGGACCGCCGGCCGGCGCGGCCGCCGTGGCCGGGGCCGCCAGCGCGCCGCAGACGAGTGGGAACAGGCCGGTGATGGTGAGGAGGGATTTCTTCATGGCGGCACACCTTGTCCACCGGGCGCCGCCGCACACCCCGGTCTCCGGCCCCGAAGCACCGGATCCCGTCCACCGCGGGTGGTGGACGGGATCCGGTGGGGAGGAGCTTCGGCTCAGCCGGCCTGGGCCGGGCGGTTGCCGCGCTTCTCCAACGAGGCCAGGTAGGCGTTGTAGGCGTTCAGCTCGGCGTCGCCGTCCCGATCGGCCGCCCGGTCGGTCCGTTTGGCCGAGCGCTCCTCGGACTTGGCCCACTGGAACACCAGGGCGATCAGCACCACCGCGGTCGGGATCTCGCCGAAAGCCCAGGTGATCCCGCCGGCCATCTTCTGGTCGGCCATCAGATCGGTGCCGGGCGGTGCGCCGGCCGCGGTGAAGGTGGTGACCAGCGGGCTGGTCGCCATCATCACGGCCACCCCGAAGAAGGCGTGGAACGGCATCCCCATGAAGAGCTCGATGATCCGCATCACGTGGCCGGGTCGGTGCGGGCCGGGGTCGACGCCCATGATCGGCCAGAAGAAGAGCAGGCCGACCGCCAGGAAGTGCACCATCATCGCGACGTGGCCGAGCTGCGACCGCATCAGGAAGTCGAAGAGCGGGGTGAAGTAGAGGCCGTAGAGGCTGGCGATGAAGAGCGGGATGGTGAACGCCGGATGCGAGATCACCTTGACGTAGCGGCTGTGCAGCAGCGCCACCAGCAGCTCGCGCGGCCCGCGCGGGCGGCCCTTGCCGGCCGGGCGCAGCGAGCGCAGCGCCAGTGTGATCGGCGCGCCGAGCAGCAGCAGGATCGGCGCCAGCATGCTGAGCGCCATGTGCTGGATCATGTGGGCGCTGAACAGCGCCATGCCGTACTCGTTCAGGCCGGAGCAGGTGATGAAGACGATGCTGGCCACGCCGGCCACCCAGGCCACCGAACGGCCCACCGGCCAGCGGTCGCCGCGGCGCACCAGCCGGACCACGCCCGCGCCGTACAGGCCGAGCGCCAGCAGGCAGCCCAGCAGGAACGGCCAGTCGGGTGACCAGGTGAGCACCGAGGAGAGGGTGAACCGCGCGAGGCCCTCCCCCCCGTGGTGGTGCATCCCCGCCATGCCGTCCATTGGCCGCCCCGCTCTCCTTGTTGCCGGCGGACGGACCGCACCCTGGTCCGGTTCGTCCGAATTTCTTCGGGTCCACACTACGGGCGGGCCGGCGCCCGGCTGCGCCCACCCCCCGGTTTCCCGGACCCGTTTCCCCGGGGAAACGCGACGGGGAAACGCGACGGGGAAACGCGACCGCCCCGCCGGAGCGGCGGGGCGGTGCGGAAGCGGTGCGGTGTCAGATGACCGTCTCGGCCTCGACGTACCGCTCGGCGGGCACGGTCTTCAGGTCGGCCACCGCCTCGCCCAGCGGCACCAGGTTGATCTGGGTGCCGTGCAGCGCGGTGATGTGCCCGAAGGCGCCCTTGTGCACGGCCTCGACGGCGTGCCAGCCGAACCGGGTGGCGAGCACCCGGTCGTAGGCGGTCGGGGTGCCGCCGCGCTGGGTGTGGCCGAGGATCACCGGGCGGGCCTCCTTGCCCAGCCGGTGCTCCAGCTCGCGGGAGAGCTGGGTGGCGATCCCGGTGAACCGCTCGTGCCCGTAGATGTCCCTGGTGCCCTCTTCCCAGGGCATGGTGCCCGGCTCGGGCTTGGCGCCTTCGGCGCAGACCACGATGGCGAACTTCTTCTGCCGCTCGAAGCGCTCCCGGACCACCTCGGTGAGCCTGTCGATGTGGAACGGGCGCTCGGGCACCACGATCGCGTGGGCGCCGGCGGCCATGCCCGCGTTGAGCGCGATCCAGCCGGTGTGCCGGCCCATCACCTCGACCACCATGACCCGCTGGTGCGACTCGGCGGTGGTCTTCAGCCGGTCCAGCGCGTCGGTGGCCACCGAGACCGCGGTGTCGAAGCCGAAGGTGACGTCGGTGCACGCGATGTCGTTGTCGATGGTCTTCGGCACGCCGACCACCGGCAGGCCGCCGTCGCTCATCAGCTTGGCGGCCTTCAGGGTGCCCTCGCCGCCGATCGGTATCACCGCGTCGATTCCGAGGTCGGCGCAGTACTTCTTGGCCCGCTCCACGCCGTCCCGCAGGTGGCTGGGCTGGACCCGGGACGAGCCCAGGATGGTGCCGCCCTGGGCCAGGATGCCGCCGACCGAGTCGAGGGTCAGCGGGCGGTGGGCGCCTTCGAGGAGGCCGCGCCAGCCGTCCTGGAAGCCGATGATCTCGTCGCCGTGGTCGACCACACCCCGGTGGACCACGGAGCGGATCACGGCGTTCAGGCCGGGGCAGTCGCCGCCGCTGGTCAGCACACCAATACGCATCGTCTTTTGCAACTCCCCTGGGGGCACCTCCCAGCCGCCAGGCTGGGGGAAGAACCGGACGGCCGGACTACCACCTGCGAACCACCTGCCCGGCACCCCGGTACGGCGTCCGCGCGAGGGCGGGCGGCTGACCGCGGAGTGACGGCAAGGGGTGGGCTCGGACATCGGCGTCCGAACCCGATCATAGCGGCCCCCGCCTCCGGCCGGGCGGGAGCAGGCGCGGGGGCGGCGTCGTCGGCGCGCCCGCGCGGGTATGCAGCCGGTTGCCGAGGAGGGTGTGCATCCGACGGTTCTTATTGTCCAACTTTCGCCCCGGAGCGGCCCCCGCCGCCAGATGCTGGACAGATCCGGCGGCGGGGACGGGGTGGCGGGTCAGGCGGGCTGGCGAGCGGCGGCGATCCGCTCCGCGCGCAGCGCGTCGTACCAGGTGGTGTCCGCCGGCGGCAGCGCGTTGACGTCCAGCGCCAGCTTGATCAGCAGGTCGGCGAAGGCGGGGTTGCGGGCCATCACCGGGCCGTGCAGGTAGGTGCCGAAGACGGTGTCCCGCCAGGCGCCCTCGGTCCCGTTGCCGTCGCCGTTGCCACCGCCCGCGGTGACCTGGGCCAGCGGCATGACGCCCTGGCCGAGGTGGGTGACGCCCTGGTGGTTCTCGAAGCCGGTCAGGGTCGGCAGGCCGAGCCGGGGGTCCGGCTCGGCGAGCACGTCGCCGACACTGCGGGCACCCTCGCCGCGGGTGGACCAGACGTCCAGCAGGCCCAGGCCCGGCTCGCGCTGGCCCAGGTCGTTGATGAACTCGTGGCCGAGGATCTGGTAGCCGGCACAGACCGAGAAGACGATCGCGCCGTTGTCCACCGCGCGGTGCAGGCCGGAGTCCTGCCGCAGCCGCTCGGCGGCCAGCCGCTGCGGGCGGTCCTCGCCACCGCCGATCAGGTAGATGTCGCCACTGCTCGGCACCGGCTGGTCGGAGCGGACGTCGATCCGCTGGACGTTCAGCCCGCGCTGACGAGCCCGCCGCTCGACCACCAGGGCGTTGCCCCGGTCGCCGTAGGTGCTGAGCAGGTCCGGGTAGACCCAGACCAGCCGCAGGCTGCTGTCGTTCATCCTCGGAGGCCTTCCGTAGTGCTGCTGCTGCTGCGGGTTGTATCCGGGGGGAGGAGGCATGGTCATCAGCCCGCCACCACCTTTCGCAGCTGCTGGAACGCCGTGTAGTTGGCGATCGCCTCGATCCGGCCGGGCGGTGCCATCCGGACCGCCTCCTCCAGCGAGTCGACCACGTGGAACTGGAGGCCCGCGACCTCCAGGCGGACCGCGAGGTCCAGCTTGCGCTGGCCCATCACGAAGACCGGGTGCCCGGCGAGACGCTCGTAGTCGACGTCCCAGAGCCAGGAGGTGTCGGTGCCGTCGGCGTCGAGCGCGTTGACCGAGAGGATCACCGGTGCCGGCGGGCCGTCGATCAGCGAGAAGGTCTCCAACCAGCCGGCCGGGTTCTTGGCCAGCAGCAGCCGGACGTCGCGGCCCTGGTAGCTGACCACGTCGTAGCGGCCGGCGACCGCGGCCACCGACTGCATGCGCTCCAGCGCGACCTGCGGCGGCACGCCGAAGACCGCGGCCACCGCCGCCGAGCTGGTGGCGTTGGCGAGGTTCGCGCGGCCGGGCAACTGCAGCTGGATCGGCCAGGCGGAGCCGTTGGGGTCGATCACGTGGGTGCCCTGGAGCGCCCAGTGGGGCTGCGGGCGGCGGAAGCCGCACTCCTGGCAGTACCAGTCGTCGCCGGGGCGCTGCATCACGCCACCGCAGGACGGGCACGACCAGGCGTCCTCCTTCCAGGCCTGCCCGGCGGCCACCCAGACCACCCGGCGGCAGGAGGAGGCGGCCCAGGTCACCAGCGGGTCGTCCGCGTTGGCGATGATCACGGCCTCGGTGTTCTGCAGCCCCTCGCGCCAGCGCTCGGCGAGCATCCGGGTCTCGGCGGCCCGGTCCAGCTGGTCGCGCGAGAGGTTCAGCAGCGCTATGGCCTTCGGGCTGGTGTCGCGGGCCACGCCGGCCAGGTACTTCTCGTCGACCTCGATCACGCCGTAGCGGGCCTCGCCGCCACCGGCGAGCGCGGCGGTGATGCCGGCCGGCATGTTGGCGCCGAGCGCGTTGGAGACCACCGGGCCGGCGGCGCGCAGCGCCTCGGCGATCAGCCGGGTGGTGGTGGTCTTGCCGTTGGTCGCGCTGACCAGGACCACGTCCAGGTGGTCGGCGAGCCGGGCCAGCAGGTCGGGGTCGAGCTTGAGGGCGACCTTGCCGCCGATCACCGAGCCGCTGCCGCGGCCGACCGTCCGCGAGGCGGCGGCGGCCATCTTGCCCGCGGTGACGGCGAGCTTGCTGCGGGCGGGCAGTGAGGAGTCGCGCGAGCCGGTGGCTGCGGCCTCCGATCCGGTGCCTGGCATGCTCAGGAGTTCCTCCTCATTGCTGACGACCCCCCTCCGGCCAGGTCTGCGGGCCGTCGGGCGGCAGGGACGGGGTCAGCCTAACGGCTCCGTCGCACCGGGCCGAGCCACGGCCCCCTCCGCGGCCTGCGCGGTCCGTGCTCTGACGGAGCTTTGACCAGGCCCGGAGCCGCCCGGGGAACGGTACCGGACCGCCCCCCGGCGGCCCCGGACGGCCCCGCGCGGCCCTGCCACGGACGGCTCGGGCCGGATGGCTCAGGAGCGTCCCGGCACCGACGGCCACGGGTTGGGCAGCTGGGTGGCCGCGCCGGCCAGGTGCCCGGTGATCACCAGGGTGCCGTGTTCCACCTGGTAGTCCAACGGGATCTCCAGCCGCCGCATCGCGCCGATCAGCGCGGTGTTGCCGGCCTGGGTGACCGCGTAGACGGTGGCCACACCGGCCTCGGCGGCCAGTGCGGCCGTCCGGCGCAGCAGGTCGAGCCCGAGGCCCCGGCGCTGCCACTCGTCCTCGACCAGCACCGCCAGCTCGGCGCTGTCGTCGTCCCACATCAGGTGCGCGAGCGCGACCAGCCGTCCGTCGGTGGTCTCCACGGCCAGGGTCTGGCCGTGCCGGGGGTCGAGCAGGTGGGCGAGGTAGCGGTCGGCATCGGCCACCGGCCCGTGGTAGCGGCGGCGCAGCGTGGCCGGCGAGCAGCGATGGTGCATGGCCAGCGCGGCGGCCCGGTCGGTGGGGTCCGCCCGGCGGACGGTCAGGTCGGTGCCGGCCGGCAGCCGCAGCCGGTCCTCGACCTTGGGCACCCGCG
The DNA here is from genome assembly GCF_055559155.1 of Kitasatospora sp. NPDC024654. NCBI lineage: Bacteria > Bacillati > Actinomycetota > Actinomycetes > Kitasatosporales > Streptomycetaceae > Kitasatospora > Kitasatospora sp. NPDC024654. The sequence goes on along the minus strand of NZ_JBVHLF010000050.1, from coordinate 6,051 downwards.
GGCCGAGCACCGCGTCCAGCCCGACCAGGGCCTTGGCCCGGGCGAACTCGGTCGGGGTGAAAGGCAGTTGCGGGCGGGAGAGCTCGATCAGCTCGCCACCCGGGGTGGGCAGCCGCATCACGTGCCCGGCCAGCGTCGGCGCCGTCCGCTCGCCGCCCCGGCCCGGCGACTGCCGGATCGTGCACTGGCCGAACAACTGGCGTAGCGCGACCGGGAGTTCGGCGGCATCCAGGGCGGTCCGGGTGGCCAGGCCGAGCACGTGGGTGGGCACGTCCACCAGGTCGTGCGCGTCGGCCTGGTCGGTCCAGATCTCCCGCCCGCCGGCCCCGGCCACCGCGGCGGCCAGCAGTGAGCGGGGCAGTGAGCCGGGGGCGCGAAGCAGGAACTCGTCGACGGTGGCGTCGGGCAGCGGGTGGGTCTGCAGGGAGATGATGCTGACCCGCAGCTCGGCCAGCGCGGCGCAGACCGTGGCCAGGCTGCCCGGGGCGTCCGAGACGGTGGCCCGCAACCGCCACAGCCGGGTCTGCCGGGGCAGCCCGTCCGGGTCGTCCACCGCGGCGGGGACGGCCGGCGGGTCCGGTGGGCCGTGCGGGTGGCGCTGGGCCCACCAGGCGTGGCCGAGCGCGGTGGCCAGCAGGGCGGCGGCCGAGGCGACCAGCACCAGCGGGCCGTCGTGGCCGTGCACCACCACGTTGGCCACCAGGTCGGCGGTGCAGACGGCGAGGAAGACCGCGGCGAGCTCGACGGTCGCCCGCCGCCAGTGCTCCGCTCTGCGGTGGCGACGCTCGGCACGGGAGGGCTGGGTGGACGACGAGACGAGTTCGGTCATGCCACCACGATGCCGCCCGGGTGTTTCACGATCACGAATCCGCCGTGACCGGGCGGTAAAAGTCTGCGCGCCGGGTGAACAGCGGGTTCTGTTCAGGGGGTCGGGTGACCGCCTGTCAGATCGGCTGCGGCGGCGCGTACTTCGGCCAGCAGCAGGTCCAGGTCGGCCTCGCTCGTGGCGGCGTTGAGCAGGCAGGCCCGGACCGCCTCCCGGCCGTCCAGCAATGTCCCCGTCACAAAGGCCCGGCCGCGGCGCTGGACGGCGAGCGGCAGCGCCGCGTTGAGTGCGTCCAGCCGGTCCTCGGGCAGCCGCGCCGGGCGGGCCCGGAAGGCCACGATCGAAGTCTCCACCGGGGCCAGCAGCTCCAGCTCGGGATCGGCCGCGACCAGCCCGCCCAGCCGGCGGGCCAGCCGGGTGCAGTGCGCGACGTCGGCGGCCAGCCCGTCCCGACCGCGGTGGGCGATGGTCGCCCAGACCTTCAGCGCGCGGAACGGGCGGGTCTGCTCGACGCCGTACTCGGAGAACCAGCCGAGGCCGTCCCCGGCCTCGTCCTCCTCGTCGCGCAGGTAGGACGGCACCAGGCTGAAGGTCGCCCGCAGCCGCCCGGCGTCCCGGACCAGCGCGCAGCCGCAGTCCACCGGCACGCCGAGCCACTTGTGCGGGTCCAGTGCCAGCGAGTCGGCCCGCTCCAGGCCGGCGTAGCGGTGCGCGATGGCCGGGTCGAGCCGACCGAAGGCGCCGTACGCGCCGTCCACGTGCAGCCAGAGGTCCTGCTCGACGCAGAGGTCGGCGATCTCCTCGAACGGGTCGAGTGCGCCGGTGTTCACCGTGCCGGCGGAGGCGACCACCAGGAAGGGCAGCAGTCCGGCCGCCCGGTCCGCCGCCACCGCGGCGCGCAGCGCGGCCACGTCGAGGAGGCCAGCGGCGTCGGTGGCCACCGTGCGCAGCCGGCGGCTGCCCAGGCCGAGCAGCTCGACGGCCTTCCGCACGCAGGAGTGGGTCTCCCCGGTGGCGTACGCGACCAGCGGGGGCAGCCCGGACAGGCCGTCGGCCCGCGGGTCCACCCCGGCCCGCTCGGCGGCCCGGCCGCGGGCGGCGGCCAGACAGACGATGGTCGCCATCGAGGTGCCGGAGGTGAGCAGGCCGCCGCCGGGGACGTGGGGGAACCCGGCCAGCTCGGCGATCCAGCGCACCACCGCCCGCTCCAGGTGGACGTCCGCGTGGTCGCCGCCGGCCGAGCTGGGGTTCATCGCGGCGGCCGCCAGGGTGGCCAGTACCCCGGCCGGCGCGGGGGCCGAGTTGACCCAGCCGAAGAACCGCGGGTGCCCGTTGCCCATCGGCGCGGTCAGCACCTCGGCGCCGATCGCCTCGACCAGCTCCGCCAGCCCGCGCCCGTCGCGGGGCAGCGGGGCGTCCAGCAGCGCGCGCCGGGCCGCCGGGTCCATCGGCTGCCAGACCGGACGCTCGGGCACCGCGGCCAGGTAGTCGGCCACCAGGTCGGCGGCGAGGTGGGCGGCGGCGCGGAAGGGCTGGTCGGACATGCGGGTGATCGTACTGCTGGCCGGTCCGGCCGGGGGGACTACTCGGGGGCGGCGGTCTCCCGGGAGACGCCACCGCCGTCCGAGCCCCGGGGCAGGGGGCGGGCGAGGGCGGCGTCGACCAGGACGGCGGCGGCCGCGCGGGCCGTGGCGGAGGCGGACGGATCGCCGTCCATCCGGGCGGACAGTCCGGCACCGTCGTAGAGCAGGTGCAGCTGCCAGCCCAGGGCCCGCGGATCGGCCGCCCCGGCCTGCTCGGCCAGGTCGGTGAAGAGGCCGCGCAGCCAGCCGCGGTGGGCGGCGGCGGTCTGCTCGGTCACGTCGCCGGGCCGGGCCTCCGCGGTGGCGCTGGCGAACGGGCAGCCGTGGTAGCCGGGCTGGGCGAACAGCTCGGCCTGGGCGTCGAACACCCCCAGCAGGCGTTCGCGCGGCGTCCCGCAGCGCTCCAGCGCCCGGGTGATGCGCTCGACGGCGGCCGCGTGGCGGGCCTCCAGGTAGGCGCGGATCAGTCCGTCCTTGCTGCCGAAGGCGTTGTAGAGCGAGGCCTTGGCCACTCCGGCGTGCTCGATCACCCGGTCGATGCCCACGCTGCGCACGCCCTCGTCGTAGAACAGCTCGTCGGCGGCGGCCAGCAGGCGCTCCCGCGCCGAGGGCTTGGCCAGGCTCTTCGTGACCATCACGAGGACCACCTTCCTTAGACAGACCTGTCTATTCTATGCCTTCGGGTCGAAGGGTGGGGATGCTACCGGTCCGGGTGCGCAGCAGGCCGACCAGAGCCAGCCCGGCGAGCAGGATCAGTGCGAGGCCGTACTGGCGGGTGGTGGTGATCAGCCCGCCGCCGTGCACCACCAGGTACCCGGCGGCCACCGCGGGCAGGCCCATGCCCAGGTAGGAGACCACGTAGAGCAGCGACAGCAGGCCGGAGCGCTCGTGCGCGGCCGCCCGCGGCACCACGGTCCGGATGCCGCCCTGGAAGCCGCTGCCGAAGCCGACCCCGCTGATCGCGGTGCCGGCGAAGAAGGCGGCCGGGGACTTGGTGGCCAGGGCGATCAGTGTGACGGTCACGCCGACGATCAGCGCGAGGATGCCGGTCAGCATCACCGACCGGGCCGGCGCGGCGCGCAGGACGGCGACCGACACCACCGCGGCCGCGGCGAGGGTGAACAGGCTCAGCCCGCCCGTCACCACGTTGCCGGACCCGGTCAGGACGTGCACCAGGGCCGGGCCGAGGGCGCCGTAGAGCCCGGCCAGCGCCCAGACGGCGAACAGCACCGGCGTGGCGGCCAGCACCGGGCCGCGCAGCGCACGCGGCAGCCGGATCTCCGGCAGCAGGGTCGACAGCGCTCCGGGGGTCCGGGTCACCGTCTCGCGCAGCAGGGCGACGCCGACCGCCTGCACCGCGAAGACGCCCAGCAGGGCGAGGTAGATCAGGTGGGTGGGGGCGGGCAGGTAGCGCACCGTCAGTGCCGAGAGCAGGGCGCCGCTCGCGGTGCCCATCCCGGGGGCGAGCGCGTTCGCGAAGGTGCCGAGCTCGCGGTCCTCGTCCAGCATCGCCGCGCCGATCGCGCCGAGCGCCGCGCCGGTGGCCAGGCCCTGCATCACCCGGGCGGCCAGCAGGGCGCCGACGCCGCCGGCGGTGGCGAAGACCACCATCGAGACGGCCTGCACCGCGAGGGCGACCAGCAGCACCGGCCGGCGCCCGACGTGGTCCGAGAGCTTGCCCAGGGTCAGCAGTGCCGCGAGCACCGCGACCGCGTAGACGCCGAACACCACCGTGGTGGTGATCGGGGTGAAGCCCCAGTGCGCCTGGTAGGTCGCGTACAGCGGCGTCGGAGCGCTGGACGCCGCCAGCAGTCCCACGATCAGTGACGCCAGCAGGTACACCGCCGGGCGCCCGGTCAGCCGCCGACCGCGCCGCGGTCGTGTCGCGGCGGGTTCCGCCGGGCGGTGGGTCGGGGCCGCGTCGGGTATCGGGATGATGCCGGCCCCCGCCGCGCCCTGGATGGCGCCGCCGTGCTCAGTCATGAACTTCCCCAAGCCTTTGATTAGACCTGTCTGTCTACCTCGAAAGTCTAGACAGACAGGTCTAATCAGTCAAGCGGGTCGAAGAAAGGGTGCGGCCGGGGAGCGCTGTCGCGGGCGGGTGGCCGAGGATTGACTGTGAAGGGGAACAGCTCGGTGGGGGCGAGTGGGAAGGGCGGCGCGGTGGCTGGCGTCTTCAGTCGGGAAGTGTGGCGTCCACACCCGCTTCTGCCCCGGTGGTCGCGCAGGTTCACGGTGGGCGGCTTCGTGCTGGTCGCGCTGGCCGTGGCGGCGGATTTCGGCACCGGGCCCGGCATCACGTTCGCCCCGGTCCTCGCCGCTCTTCCGGTGCTGGCGGGCACGGGGACCCGCCGGCCCACCCGCCCGTTGCTGGCCGGGGCGCTGGCCACCGCCGTCGTCGCCGGGCTGGCGCTGTACGACGTCGGCGTGCCCGCGGTCGTCATGGCGACCGCGGCGGTCACGGTGGTCGTGGTCACCTTCTTCACCTGTGCCAACGTCGAGGCGGTGGCGGCCCAGGAGCGGGAGCTGGTCAGGGTCCGCACGGTCGCCGAGGCGGCGCAGCGGGCGCTGCTGCGCCTGGTGCCGCGACGCATGGGGCCGCTGGTGGTCGCGGTGCGCTACGTGGCGGCCGAGGCCGAGGCGCGGATCGGCGGGGATCTCTACGAGGTGATGCGGACCCCGTTCGGGGTGCGGCTGTTCGTGGGTGACGTGTGCGGCAAGGGGCTGGGTGCGGTGGAGACCGCCGCCGACGTGCTCGGGGTGTTCCGGGAGGCCGCGCGGGCCGAACCGGATCTGACGGAAGTCGCCCGGCGGCTGGACTCCGCGCTGGCCCGCCGTCCGGCGAGCGAGGAGTTCGTGACGGCGGTGCTGGTCGGGATCCCGGACACCCCGGGTCCGGCGGTGGTGGTCAACTGCGGGCATCCGCCACCGCTGCTCTGCCATGCGGGGGAGGTCAGCGAGGTGCGGCCGCCCGTCGACGCGCCGCCGCTGGCGCTGCTGGGCCTGGTCGGCGGGGGCTACCGCGCCCGGTCGCTGGCCTTCGAGCGCGGTGACCTGCTGCTGCTCTACACGGACGGCGTGGCCGAGGCCCGGAACGCGGCCGACCGGTTCTACCCGCTCGCCCAGCGCCTGGCCGTCCTGCCACACGCCGAGCCGGAGGCCCTGCTGGACGAGCTGCTGGTGGACGTCCGGGCGTACGTCGGCTGCGGGCTGACGGACGACGCGGCCCTGCTCGCGGTTCGCCGGGAACGGTGACCTCAATACCGCACGCAAACACCCGTAAATGAACAGAAAACGGACATCGGGGGTGGGATGTCCAGTGACGGTGCCCACAGCCGTTCCAAGTCCACTACCGGCGATAGTGGACTTCTCCCGGCACCCCGTCAGCTCCTCGCACCGCGCGGGCGGCGCCTCTCGCGCCCGGCGCCGCCACCTTGGGTGTTTGCGCAGGCCAGTGGCCATGTATCGGCATTCGGGCGAGTTTCCCGAAATGGAGGTTTCGCCCGTTTTGTCCCGGGTACCGGCGTGCCCACTCGCCACCCCCGCGCCCCGCGACCTACGACCGGCCATCGTTTCAGCGCCCCTTGGAGCCCACCCCGAGGCCCGCTAACAATGGCCAGGTCGCCAGATGCGGCAGCGGGA
>NZ_JBVHLF010000049.1:13425-60867 GCF_055559155.1 Kitasatospora sp. NPDC024654 | reverse complement strand
ATGCCGACGCCCTCGGCCCACCCGGTCCCGTCCGCCGAAGCGCCGAACGCCTTGCAACGACCGTCCACGGCGAGACCCCGCTGACGACTGAACTCGATGAAGATGTTCGGCGTCGCCATCACCGTGACGCCACCGACCAGGGCCAGCGAGCACTCACCCTGCCGCAGCGCCTGCGCCGCCAGGTGCAACGCGACCAGCGAGGACGAGCACGCCGTGTCCACCGTCACCGCCGGCCCCTCCAGACCGAAGGTGTAAGCCACCCGCCCGGAGGCGATGCTGCCCGCGCTGCCGTTGACCAGGTATCCCTCGAAGCCCTCAGGCACGACGGACAGGCGTGAGCCGTAGTCGTGGTACATCACACCCGCGAACACCCCGGTCCGCGACCCCTTCACCGAGGTCGGATCGATCCCCGCCCGCTCGAACGCCTCCCACGAGGTCTCCAACAGCAACCGCTGCTGCGGGTCCGTCGCCAACGCCTCACGCGGCGAGATCCCGAAGAACGACGGATCGAACTCCCCAGCCCCGTAAAGGAACCCACCCTCACGGGCATAACTGGTACCAGCGTGATCCGGATCCGGATCGTACAGCCCGTCCAGATCCCAACCACGATCGGCCGGAAAACCACCGATCGCATCCCCACCCTCACTGACCAGCCGCCACAACCCCTCCGGCGACTGCACACCACCCGGGTAACGGCAGCTCATACCCACGATCGCGATCGGCTCGTCAACAGCCAACGACACCGTCGCGACCTCATCCACCACACCGGACGACCAACCCACCAACTCCACCAACAAGTGGCGCGCAAGCGCCTCGGGCGTCGGGTGGTCGAACACCAGGGTCGCGGGCAACCGGGTCCCACAAGCCGCGTTCAGCGCGTTGCGCAACTCGACCGCGGTGAGCGAATCGAAGCCCAGGTCCCTGAACGCGCGCTCGGGATCGACCTGTTCCGGGGAGGCGTGGCCGAGCACGGTGGCGGTCTGGAGTCGTACCAGGTCCAGCAGGACGCGGTCCCGCTCGGCCTCGGCCAGACCGGCCAGGCGCTGGGCCAGCGTGGAGGCCTCGCCGGTGGCCGTGCCGTCGCCGCCCTGGGCCCGGCGGGCGCCGGCCCTGACCAGCCCCCGCAGCAGCGTCGGGACCTCCCCGTCCGCGGCTCGGCCGCGCAGCCCGGCGGCGTCCAGCCGCACCGGGAAGAGCACGTCGCCATCGCTCGCACAGGCGGCGTCGAACAGGGCGAGCGCGTCGGCCGAGTCCATGGCGGCCAGACCCATCCGCCGGATGCGGGCCAGGTCGGCCGAGTCGAGCTTGCTGGTCATACCGCTGCCCTCGGCCCACAGGCCCCAGGCCAGCGACACCGCCGGTAGCCCCGCCGCCCGGCGCCGCTGCGCGAGCGCGTCCAGGAAGGCGTTCGCCGCCGCATAGTTGCCCTGCCCCGCGCCCCCGAGCGTGGCGGAGACGGAGGAGAACAGCACGAACGCGGACAGGTCCAGGTCCTGGGTCAGCTCGTGGAGGTTCAGCGCGGCGTCCACCTTGGGGCGCAGCACCCGGTCCACCCGCTCGGGCGTGAGAGCGGAGACGATGCCGTCGTCCACCACGCCCGCCGCGTGCACCACCGCCGTCAGCGGGCGCTCGGCGGGGATCGTCGCCAGCAGCGCGGCGAGCGCGTCGCGGTCCGCCACGTCGCAGGCGGCGGTGACGGGCTCGGCGCCCAGGGCGGCGAGCTCGGCCTCGAACTCGGCCGCTCCCTCGGCCGCGAGCCCACGGCGACCCACCAGCAGGAGGTGCCGGAGGCCATGCTCGGTCACCAGGTGACGTGCCACCAGCCGGCCGAGCGTACCGGTCGCGCCGGTGACCAGCGTGGTGCCCTCGGCCGGGAACACCCGGTCGCCGTCCGACCCGCTCTCGTCCGACCCGCTCTCGTCCGGCCCGCTCCCGACGGCCTTCGCCAGGCGGGGCAGCAGCAGCTGGCCGGCCCGCACCGAGAGCTGCGGCTCGTCGGTGCTCAGCGCCATGGGCAGCACCGCGGCCGCGTCGGTTCCCCGGTCGAGGTCGACCAGGACGAACCGGCCCGGGTGCTCCGACTGCGTCGAGCGCAACAGGCCCCAGACGGCGGCCTGGGCCGGGTCGAGCGCCTCGCGTGCGCCGTCCGGGGCGGTGGCGTGACGGGTCACCAGCACCAGGCGGGAGGAGGCGAACCGGTCGTCGGCCAGCCAGCCCTGCACGAGTCGCAGCGCGTGGTGGCTCGTGCCGCGGACGACGTCGGCCAGGGGAGCCGGCGGTGCGTCCTCGGGTCCGTCGGGTGCCGCGGCTTCCACCGCCACGTAGGCGGGCACCGGCGCACCCGCCTCGACGGCGTCGGCGAACGCGGCCAGGTCCAGGGGAGCCGCCGGGCCGCCCAGGGTCAGCACCGCCGACGCGGGCAGGGCCTCGCCCTGCGGGGCACTCACCCAGTCGAGCCGGAACAGCGAGTCCTGGCGGGACTTAGCGGCGACGCGCAGCTGGTCCGCCGAGACCGGGCGCAGCACCAGCGTGCCGATCGACGCGATCGGCTGGCCCGAGCCGTCGGCGACGAGCAGCGACACCGTGTCCGGTCCGGCCGAGCTCAGCTTGACGCGGACGACGGCGGCGCCGCCGGCCCGCAGGCTCACCTCGCCCCAGGAGAACGGCAGCAGGCCCTGGCCGGTCTCGGAGCCGGAGAGCAGGCCGAGCCAGGAGGCGTGCAGCGCGGCGTCGAACAGGGCGGGGTGCAGGCCGTAGGCACCCGCCTGCGTGGCGGCCACCGCGGGCAGGGCCGCCTCGGCGAACAGGTCCTTGCCCTGCCGCCAGGCCGCGCGCAGACCGCGGAAGACCGGGCCGTAGCCGAAGCCCAGGTCGTCCAGCCGGTCGTAGATGTCGTCGGTGGCCACCGGGGTCGAGCCCGGTGGCGGCCAAGCGGTCAGGTCGAAGGGCTCGGTCCGTACGGGCTCCGGGGCGAGCGTCCCGCTGGCGTGGCGCGTCCACTCCCGCTGGGCGAGGTCATCCTCCAGGCGGGAGTGCAGAGCCAGCGCGCGCCGACCGGTGCGGTCCTCGGCGCCCACGGTGAGCCGGAGCTGGACGCCACCGTGCTCGGGCAGCACCAGCGGGGCCTCCAGGGTCAGCTCCTCGACCCGGTCGTGGCCCACCTCCTGGCCCGCGCGGATCGCCAGCTCGACGAAGGCCGTGCCGGGTACCAGTACCACGCCGGACACCGCGTGGTCGGCCAGCCAGGGGTGTGTGGCGAGCGACAGCCGGCCGGTCAACACCGTCCCGCCGTCCGGCAGGCCCACCACGGCGGCCAGCATGGGGTGTTCGGCGTCGACGAGGCCGATCGCGGCGGCGTCGGCGGCGGCGGCCGGCGTCTGGAGCCAGTAGTGCTGACGCTGGAAGGCGTAGGTCGGCAGGTCGACGCGCCGGGCACCGCGGCCGTCGAGCACCGCGTCCCAGTCAAGGGTGACGCCGTGCGCGTGCAGCTGGGCCAGGGCGGTGGTGAAGGCCGCGGCCTCGGTGCGGTCGGTGCGCAGGGTCGAGGCCAGGACGGCGGATTCGTCCGCCAGGCTCTCCTGGGCCATCGCCGTCAACACCCCGCCGGGGCCGACCTCCAGGAAGGCCGTCACCCCCTGCGCCGCCAACGTCCGGACCGCGTCGGCGAACCGGACCGCATGGCGGACATGACGCACCCAGTACTCCGGGTCACCCAACTCCTCGGCCGTGGCCGGCCGTCCGGTCAACGTGGAGACGATCGGAACGGATGGAGCAGCGAAGGCAACGCCCGACGCGACCGCGCGGAACTCCGCCAGCACCGGCTCCATCAACGGCGAATGGAACGCGTGCGACACCGCCAACCGCTTCGTACGACGACCCTCGGCCGCCAACAGCGCCACGACCTCGGCCACCGCGTCCTCTGCCCCCGAAAGCACCACCGACGACGGCCCGTTGACCGCGGCGACCCCCACCCGGTCCGCATGCCCGGCCAGCAGCGGCAACACCTCGCCCTCCGAGGCCCGCACCGCCACCATCACACCGCCACTCGGCAACGCCTGCATCAACCGCCCACGAGCCGCCACGAGTTCAGCCGCGTCCGGCAGCGAGAACACCCCCGCCACATGCGCGGCGGCCAACTCACCGATCGAGTGCCCCGCCAGGAAGTCCGCCCGCACACCCCACGACTCCACCAACCGGAACAGCGCCACCTCCACCGCGAACAACGCCGGCTGCGCGAACTCCGTCCGCTCCAACAGCCCGGCATCCGCACCGAACACCACCTCACGCAACGACCGCCCAAGGTGAACGTCCACCGCAGCACACACCGCGTCGAAGGCAGCCGCGAACACCGGGAACGAGGCATACAGCTCGCGCCCCATCCCCAGCCGCTGACTCCCCTGCCCCGAGAAGAGGAACGCCGCTCGGGCGTCGTCGGGCCCGACCCCGCCGCGCACCAGCTGCGTCGCCGACTCCCCGCGCCCCAACGCGGCCAGTCCGGCGAGCAGTTCGTCCCGGTCCACGCCCACGATCACCGCGCGGTGCTCCAGCGCCGCCCGCGAGGACAGCGAGAGCGCCAGGTCGGCGAGGTCCAGGTCCGGGTGCTCGTCGAGGTGGGCGGCGAGCCGCCGGGCCTGGGCCGGCAGCGCGGTGGCGTCCTTGCCCGACAGCACCCACGGCAGCGGCAGGGCCGCCGCCTCGGGCCGCGCCTCCGCAACCACGCCCTCGGCCGTGACCGGAGCCGCTTCCAGGATGACGTGGGCGTTGGTCCCGCTGACGCCGAAGGCCGACACGCCGGCCCGGCGGGGGTGGTCGTGCTCCGCCCACGCGACCGGCTCGGTCAGCAGCCGCACCGCGCCCGCCGTCCAGTCCACGTGCGGGGTCGGCTCGTCCACGTGCAGGGTGCGTGGCAGCAGGCCGTGCTCCATGGCCAGCACCATCTTGATCACGCCGGCCACCCCGGCCGCGGCCTGGGTGTGGCCGATGTTGGACTTCAACGAGCCGAGCCACAGCGGCCGGTCCTCGGGGCGGTCCTGGCCGTAGGTCGCCAGCAGCGCCTGCGCCTCGATCGGGTCGCCCAGCTTGGTGCCGGTCCCGTGCGCCTCCACCACGTCCACCTCGGCGGCGGACAGGCCCGCGCCGGTCAGAGCCTGACGGATCACGCGCTGCTGGGAGGGGCCGTTGGGAGCGGTCAGGCCGTTGGAGGCACCGTCCTGGTTCACGGCCGAGCCGCGCACCACGGCCAGCACCGGGTGCCCGTTGCGCCGCGCGTCGGAGAGCCGCTCCAGGAGCAGCATGCCGACGCCCTCGCCCCAGCCGGTGCCGTCCGCCGCGGCGGCGAAGGCCTTGCAGCGACCGTCGGCGGCCAGCCCGCGCTGGCGGCTGAACTCGATGAAGATGCCGGGGCCGGCCATCACCGTGACGCCACCGGCCAGCGCCAGCGAGCACTCGCCCTGCCGCAGCGCCTGCACCGCCAGGTGCAAGGCGACCAGCGAGGAGGAGCACGCGGTGTCCACCGTCACCGCCGGCCCCTCCAGGCCGAAGACGTAGGCCAGACGGCCGGAGACGACGCTGGCGGCGCGCCCGGTGAGCAGGTAGCCCTCGACCCCCTCGGGGGCCTGGCCGAGGCCGGCGGCGTACTCCTGGCCGTTGGAGCCGACGAAGACGGCGGACGGGGTCCCCTTCAGCGTGGCCGGGTCGATGCCGGCCCGCTCGAAGGCCTCCCAGGAGGTCTCGAGCAGCAGGCGCTGCTGCGGGTCCATCGCGAGTGCCTCGCGCGGCGAGATCCCGAAGAAGCTCGCGTCGAACTCGGCGGCGTCGTGCAGGAAGCCGCCCTCGCGCGAGTAGGTGGTGCCGAGGTGCTCGGGATCGGGGTGGTAGATGGTGTCCAGGTCCCAGCCGCGGTCCTCGGGGAAGCCGGTCAGCGCGTCGGTGCCGTCCACCAACAGCTGCCAGAGCTGCTCGGGCGAGTGGACCCCGCCGGGGAAGCGGCAGCTCATCGAGACGATGGCGATCGGCTCTTCCCCGGCGATGGGCGTCCCCCCGGCCGAAGGCTGGGGGAGACCGGGAGCCGCCCCCGCGTCCACCGAGCCGGGCGCGGGCACGACCGGCTGGCCGCCCTGCTGCCCGGAGACCTCGGCGTGCAGGTAACCGGCCAGGGCCGTGGGTGTCGGGTAGTCGAACACGACGGTGGTCGGCAGCCGCATGCCGGTCACGGCGGCCAGCCGGTTGCGCAGTTCGATGGCGGTGAGCGAGTCGAAGCCGACCTCGCGGAAGGCGCGCCCCGACTGGACCGCTTCCGGGCCGACGTGGCCGAGCACCGTGGCGGCCTGGGTCCGCACCAACTCCAGGACCGCACGGGCCCCTTCGGCTTCGGACAGGCCCGCCAGGCGCTGGGCGAGCGCCGGGCCGGCCGCGGTGGCGGGGCCGGCCGCGGCCTTGCCGCTGTCGAGGAGTCGGCGCGCCTCGGGGAGGTCATGCAGCAGGGGGTAGTCGCCGGTGACGGCGAAGGCCGCCACGAAGCGGTCCCAGGCGATGTCGGCGAGGGTGACCGCGGTGTCGTCGTGCTCCATGGCCCGGCCCAGCGCCCGGATGCCGAGGTCCGCGCGCATCGGGACGATGCCGCGGCGACTGAGGTGCTGCTCCGCGGCGCTGCCCATCATGCCGCCGGTGCCCCAGGAGCCCCAGGCGACCGCGGTGGCGGGCAGGCCCTGGGAGCGGCGCTGGTGGGCGAGCGCGTCCAGGAACGCGTTGGCCGCGGCGTAGCCGCCCTGGCCGCCGTTGCCGACGACGCCGGAGATGGAGGAGAACAGGACGAAGAAGTCCAGGTCGCGGTCGGCGGTGAGCTCGTGCAGGTTGACCGCGGCGTCCACCTTGGGACGCAGCACCCGCTCCAGGCGCTCGACGGTCATGGCGTCCAGCACGCCGTCGTCCAGCACACCGGCGGCGTGCACGACACCGGTGAGCGGCAGCGCCTCGGGCAGCGAGTCCAGCAGCTCGCGCAGTTGGGCCCGGTCGGCCACGTCGCAGGCGGCGATCGTGGTGCGGGCGCCGATGGCCTCCAGTTCGGCCCGCAGCTCGGCGGCGCCCGGCGCTGCCTCGCCGCTGCGGCTGGTCAGCACCAGGTGCTCGGCGCCGCTGTGCGCCAGCCAGCGGGCCACGTGGGCGCCGAGCACGCCGGTCCCGCCGGTGAGCAGGACGGTGCCGCGCGGGCGAAGGCCTGCACGGACGGGGGTCGCGCTCACGGCGGCCCGCACCAGCCGTCGGCCGAGCGCGCCGCCGCCGCGGATCGCCAGCTCGTCCTCGCCCCGGGAGCCGGCCAGGGTGCCGGTCAGCAGCGCGAGCGCACGCTCGTCCAGTTGCTCGGGGAGGTCGATCAGACCGCCCCAGCGCTGCGGGTACTCCGCGCCCACGACCCTTCCGAGCCCCCACAGTTGGGACTGCGCCGGGCTGCGCAGCGGGTCGGCGGGACCGGTGGAGACCGCGCCCGAGGTGAGGCACCAGAGCGGGGCGTTGACGCCTCCGTCGCCCAGCGCCTGGACGAGGGCGACGGTCGCGGACAGTCCGGCCGCCACCCGGTGACCGGGCAGCGCCTCCTCGTCGGCCGCCAGCAGGGAGAGCACGCCGGTGCAGGCGGTGGCGTCCAGCTCGCCCAGCCGGGCCGCCAGCTGCCGCCGCTCCTCGGTCGGCTCGACCTCCAACAGCTCGGTACGCGCGCCGTGTTCGGCCAGCGCGCGGCGGATCGCGGCGACCTGCTCCCGCTCGGCGTGGGCCGCGGGGACGACGACCAGCCAGGTCCCGCTCACCATCGCCTGGGTACGCGGCAGCGGCTGCCAGCTGACCCGGTAGCGCCAGCCGTCGACCTCGGAGGTCTCGTCGGCCTGGCGGCGCCAGGCGGCGAGGCCGCTCAGCACGCCGGCGAGCGAGGCGTCGGCGTCCAGGCCCAGCGTGCCGGCCAGGGCCTGGAGGTCCTCGCTCTCGACGGCCTCCCAGAAGCGCGTCTCGGCCGCGTCCCGGACCGCCGGCGCCCCGGTGGCGGGCGCCCCGGAGTCGAGCCACAGGCGCCGGCGCTGGAAGGGGTAGGTGGGCAGCGCGACGGTGCGGGCGGCACGGCCGGAGAAGACCGCCGGCCAGTCGACGCGCACCCCGCGGACATGGGCCTCGCCCAGGGCGAGCAGGAAGCGGGCGGATCCGCCCTGTCCCCGGTTGAGCGAGCCCAGCACGTCGGCGGGCACCCCGGCGGCCTCCGCGCTCTCCTGCACCCCGATGGCGAGCACCGGGTGCGGGCTGACCTCGATGAAGACCTGGTGGCCGTCGGCCAGCAGCCGCCGGGTGGCGGACTCGAATCGCACGGTCTGGCGCAGGTTGCGGTACCAGTAGGCGGCGTCCAGCGCGGCGCTGTCGACCACCTCGCCGGTGACCGTGGAGTAGAACGGCACCCGCGGGGCCCGCGGGGTGATCCCCGCCAGCGCCTGGGCGAGTTCGTCCTCGATGACCTCGACGTGGGCGCAGTGCGAGGCGTAGTCCACCGGCACCCGCTTGGCCCGCACGCCGTCGCCCTCGCACGCGGCCAGCAGTTCGTCCAGCGCGTCCGCGTCACCGGAGACCACGACCGAGCGGGGACCGTTGACGGCCGCGACGCCGATCCGCTCGCCCCAGCGGGCCAGCCGCCCGGTGACCTCGGGCAGCGGCTGCGGCACGGCCACCATGCCCCCCAGTCCGGCGAGCCTGCCCAGCAGTTGGCTGCGGAGCGCGACGACGCGGGCCGCGTCCTCCAGCGAGAGGGCGCCCGCCACGCAGGCCGCGGCGATCTCGCCCTGGGAGTGGCCGACGACGGCCGACGGCTGCACGCCGTAGGAGCTCCACAGCTCCGCCAGCGACACCATGACGGCCCACAGCGCGGGTTGGACGACAGCGGCGGCCTCCAGCGTCGGTGCGCCCGCCGCGCCGCGCAGGACGGCCTCCAGCGACCAGTCCACGTACGGGGTCAGCGCCGCGCCGCAGGCGCGCAGCCGCTCGCGGAAGACCGCCGAGGTGTCCAACAGTTCGACCGCCATGCCGGCCCACTGCGAGCCCTGGCCGGGGAAGACGAACACCACGCGCCGCCCGTCGGCGGCGAGGCCCTGGGCCGTGCCCGGGGCCGCGCCGTCGTTCGCCAGCGCCCGCAGGGCACCGGTCAGCTCCTCGCGGTCCGCGCCGACCACCACCGCCCGGTGCTCGAAGTCGGTCCGGGTCCGCACCAGGGAGTGGCCGAGGTCGGCGGGGTGCAGCTCGGGGTGGGCCTCGGCGTGCGCCAGCAGGGCCCGGGCCTGGGCGGCGAGCGCCTCGGGGGTGCGGGCGGAGAGCAGCCACGGTAGGGGCTCCGCCGCCGGGCTCGGGTCGGCCCCGGCTCGCGGGTCACCGGCCGCGTCCTGGTCGGCCGGCGGTGCCTGTTCGAGGACGGCGTGGGCGTTGGTGCCGCTGATGCCGAAGGAGGACACGCCGGCCCGGCGGGGGCGGTCGTGCTCCGCCCACGCGACGGGCTCGCTCAGCAGCCGCACCGCGCCCGCCGTCCAGTCCACCTGGGACGAGGGCTCGGCGGCGTGCAGGGTCTTCGGCAGGATCCCGTGCTGGAGCGCGAGGACCATCTTGATGACGCTGGCGACGCCCGCCGCGGCCTGGGTGTGGCCGATGTTCGACTTGAGCGAACCCAGCCAGAGCGGCCGGTCCTCGGGCCGGTCCTGACCGTAGGTCGCCAGCAGTGCCCGCGCCTCGATCGGGTCGCCGAGCTTGGTGCCGGTGCCGTGGGCGTCCACCACGTCGACGTCGGCGGGCCTGAGGCCCGCGCCGGCCAGGGCCTGACGGATCACGCGCTGCTGCGCGGTGCCGCTGGGGGCGGTCAGCCCGTTGCTGGCGCCGTCCTGGTTGATCGCGCTGCCGCGTACCAGGGCCAGCACGGGGTGCCCGTTGCGGCGGGCGTCGCTCAGCCGCTCCAGCAGGAGCATGCCGGTGCCCTCGGCGAGGCCGAAGCCGTCCGCGTCGGCGGAGAAGGCCTTGCACCGGCCGTCGGGGGCCAGCGCCCGCTGCCGGCTGAACTCGATGAACATGCCCGCCGAGGGGATGACGGTGGCGCCGCCCGCCAGCGCCAGCGAGCACTCACCCGAGCGCAGCGCCTGTACGGCCAGGTGCAGGGCGACCAGCGAGGAGGAGCAGGCCGTGTCCACCGTCACCGCCGGCCCCTCCAGGCCGAAGGAGTAGGCGAGGCGGCCGGAGGCGACGCTGGCGGTGTTGCCGGTCAGCAGGTAGCCGCTGAGTTCCTCGTCGGCCTGGTGGAGGCGCGGGCCGTAGTCCTGGGTCATGACGCCGACGAAGGTGCCGGTCCGGCTGCCGCGCAGGGTCCCGGGGACGATGCCGGCCCGCTCGAACACCTCCCAGGCGGTCTCCAGGAGCAGGCGCTGCTGCGGGTCCATGGCCAGCGCCTCGCGCGGCGAGATCCCGAAGAACTCGGGGTCGAAGTCGGCGGCGTCCGGCAGGAAGCCGGCCTCGCGCTGGTAGTACCGCCCGGCCCGGCCCGGCTCGGGGTCGTAGAGCGCCTCGACGTCCCAGCCGCGGTCACGCGGGATGGCCGACACGGCGTCCTCGCCCGCGCTCAGCAGCCGCCACAGCTCCTCGGGCGTGCGGACCCCGCCGGGCAGGCGGCAGCTCATCGCCACGATCGCGATCGGCTCGTCCCACTCGGCCACCGTGCCGTCCTCGGCCGCCTCCTCGCCCCGGCCGAACGCCTCGGCCAGGATGCGGTGCGCCAGGGAGGCGGGCGTGGGGTGCTCGAAGACCACGGTGTGCGGCAGGACGAGTCCGGTGGCCTCGACCAGCCGGTTGCGCAGTTCGACGGCACCGACCGAGTCGAGCCCCAGGTCGCGGAAGGAGCGGTTCGGGACTATCTCACCGGAGCCGCCCCGGTTGAGCAGTGCGGCGGCCGCGGCGTGGACCAACTCGCCCACCACGCGCTCGTGTTCGCTCTCGGGCAGGGTGAGCAGCCGACCGCGCAGGCCCGGCTCCGCGCCCGGCTGGGCAGCTCGGTCGCCCGGGCGCCGGAAGGCGTAGCCGGGCAGCGCCACGCGGCGCGGTGCCGAGCCCGCGAAGGCCGTCGCCCAGTCGACGTCGGCGCCCTGGACGTACGCCTCGGCGAGCGAGGTGCGCAGGCGGCGCACCCCGCCCTGGTCTCGGCGGAGCGAGCCGAGCGCGACGGCCGGCCGGCCCGCGGCGGCCGCGCTCTCCTGCATCGCCGCGGTCAGCGAGGGGTGCGGGCCGACCTCGATCAGCAGCTCGTGGCCGTCGGCCAGTAGCGCACGGGTGGTCTGCTCGAAGCGGACGGGCCGGCGCAGCACCGCGTACCAGTGGGCGGCGTCCGCCTCCCGGCCGTCGATGCGGCCACCGTGCAGCGAGGAGTACAGGGGGGTGTGGGCGGTCCGCGGGCGGACGGTGGCCAGCTCGCGCAGCAGCCGGTCGTGGATCTCCTCGATGTGCGGCGAGTGCGCGGCCACGTCCATCGCCACGCGCCGGGAGCGGATCCCGTCGAGGGTCAGCTCGGCCAGCAGCTCGTCGGCGGCGTCGGCGTCACCCGAGACCACCACGGCGGCGGGCCCGTTGTGCGCGCTGACGACCAGGCGGCCGTCCCAGCGCGCCAGGCGCGGCACGACCTCCGCGGCGGGCAACGACACCGCGACCATCGCGCCGCGACCGGACAGGGTCGCCTCCGCCCGGCTCCAGCCCGCGACCACCCGGGCCGCGTCGGGCAGGGTGAGCGCACCCGCGAGGTGGGCCGCGGCGATCTCGCCGACGCTGTGGCCCGCCAGGGCGCCCGGGTGCACCCCGGACGCGCGCCAGGTCTCGGCCAGCGCGACCTGGACGACGAACAGCGCGGGCTGGACGACGTCCACCCGCGTGAGGGCCCGCGCGCCCGGGGCGTCGCGCAGCACGTCCAGCACGTCGAAGTCCAGATGGGGGGCCAGGGCGGCCTGGCAGGCCTCGGCGGCCGCGCGGAACTCGGCGCAGGAGTCGAGGAGTTCCGCGCCCATGCCGACCCACTGTGAGCCGTGGCCGGACAGCACGAAGGCGGTGCCGGCCGCGGCGGCCGTGCCGCGCACCAGGTTGGCGGCGAGGTCACCGCGCGCCGCGGCGTCCAGCCCGGCGAGCAGTTCCTCGCGGGTGTCGCCGAGGACGACGGCGCGGTGCGCGAACCGGTAGCGCCCGGTGGCCAACGTGTGTCCCACGTCAGCCGGTTGGAGTTCGGGCCGGGCGCTCAGGTGCTGGTGGAGGCGCTGCGCCTGGGCTCGCAGCGTCTCGGGGTCCGCCGCGGAGATGATCCAGGGCAGCGAGACCGACCCGGTCCCGGCGGCGACGGCGGTGCTCTCGGCCTCGGCCGGGTGGTGGGCCTCGGCCGCCGCCAGGCCGCCGTCCCCGCGGAGCACGGCGTGGATCCGGTCACCGTCGGCGACCGCCTGGCGCAGCGGCTTGAGCAGCACGGCACCATGCCCACCCGACTCCAACTTCAGCTCCCAGTCCGGCAGTTGCAGGTCGGGCCCGGCGGCGAGCGCGAGGCCGTGCTCGCCGCGCCGCAGGCTCTCGCAGGCCGCGTGCACGGCCGCCGGCGAGGACCGCGCGAAGGCGACACCCGAGCCGCCGTCGGCCAGCCGCAGCGCGGTGCCCACCAGGGCGGCGAAGGCGTCGTCGGTGTCGGACGCGTCCGGTGCGGACGCCTCCTCGGCCGACGGCACAGCGAGGAAGACAGCGATCCCGCGGTCCGCCGGCGTCGCGGGAACGACACCGGCGTCCTCCAGGGCCTCCCAGAGCGGCTCCAGCAGCACGGCCCGACCCGGGCCCGGCACGGCGGCCCCGGTCGACGGGAGCCCGAAGAACTCCGCGTCGATCTCGCTCGACGACCGCGGTGGACGCTGAGCCGCGCCGATGACCGCGATCGCGTTCTCGGTCATCACGTCGAACTCGGGCACAACCGACTCGAACTCGCTCATTACCATGCTCCATCGACCCGATGACTACAGCCGGAACCGTGCTTTTGCCGCGCGGAGCGGCACGCCGCGCGCCGGTGGAACCCGCGCGACGTCGGACGACCGCCTAGGAGGCGGTGACGTCCTGCTGGATAACGCGCTCGATGTTGCGTTCCGCCAGTGCCGTGATGGTGACGAACGGATTGACCCCGATCGATCCCGGAATCAGCGAACCGTCGGTGACGTAGAGGTTCTTGTGACCGACGACCCGGCCGTAGGCGTCGGTGGCCTTTCCGAGCACGCAGCCGCCGAGCGGGTGGTAACAGAAGTCGTCGGCGAAGTTCTTCAGTGTGCTGCCGAACAGGTCGTACCGGTACATCGTGGCGTTGGCCGAATTGATCCGGTCGAACAGCGACTTGGCGGCGGCCACGGCGGGCGCGTTCTGGTCGCGGGTCCACTGGAGCTTGGCCCGGTCGGTGGCGGAGTCGTAGACGAAGGTGCCGCGCTGGGGGTTCTTGGTGATCGCCAGGTACAGACTGACCCAGGTCTCCAGGCCGGCCGGCAGCGGCGCGATCTCCGCGAAGACCGGGGCGCTGGCGTTGTCCCAGTCGTCGATGCCCAGCGCGGGGATCGAGGACTGGTGAGCGCCGGTGGGGTTCCAGAGGTGGTTGGCGCGCGCGGTCATGATGTTGCCGTTGGGGCCCCAGCCCGCCCCGATCTCACCGTTGAGGTTCGGCAGCGCGCCGGTGTCCCGGGCGCGCACCAGCAGTTCGGTGGAGCCGAGGCTGCCCGCGCCCAGGAACAGGTAGCGGCAGGAGATCTGCTTGGTCGCCAGGAGGTTGCCGTTGGCGTCGATCTGGTCGACGCTCAGCAGGTAGCTGCCGTCGGACTGCTGGCGGATCGTCTTGACCTGGTGCAGGGTCTGGATCACGACCTTGCCGGTGCCCAGCGCGGCGGCCAGGTAGGTCTTGTCCAGGCTCTGCTTGCCGTGGTTGTTGCCGTAGATGACCTCGCCGGCCAGCGCGGACTTCGGCGCGGTGCCGGCCGCCTCCTGCTGCATGTAGGTGAAGTCGTAGACGTTCGGCACGAACACGGTGCCCAGGCCCGCCTTCGCCGCCGCGTCCCGCGAGACCCTGGCGAACTGGTACCACTCGGTCTGCTCGAACCAGCTCTGCGGGATGTTGTTCACCTTGAGCATGGTGTTGGCGCGCGGGAAGTACCGGTCGTACATCTCGCCGGAGTCGACCTGCGGGAGGACCTCCTCGAAGTACGTGCGCCGCGGCTGCACGGCCATGCCGCCGTTGACCAGCGAGCCGCCGCCGACGCCGCGTCCCACGTAGACCGACATCTGGTCGTAGTTGACCCGGTCCAGCACGCCGGCGTACCGGTCGATGTTGCGGTTGACCACGTCGAGCCAGAGGAACGTGCCCAGCGGGGCCTCGGTGCGGGTCTTGAACCAGCTGGAGCGCTTGTCGGGGTTGAGCATCCCGCAGAAGACGTTGCCGTCCGGACCGGGTTGGTTCCAGAGCTGCCCCATCTCCAGCATCAGCGTCGAGACCCCGGCCTCGCCCAGGCGCAGCGCGGAGACCGACGCACCGTAGCCGGTGCCGATCACCACGGCCGGCACGAACGTGGCACCGTCGCCGGGATCGGCGGCGAACGCGCGCCGGGCGGTTGCGATCGTGGTCGTCCCGGTGAGGGCGGCCGCGCTCAGCGCGGCCATGCCGAGGAGACGACGACGCGACAGGTTCTGGTTTTCTGACACGCTGTTTGTACCTGACCTTCCGACCCGAGGGATGGGTCTTCATGTACCGAGGAGCACGGCGGGGTTGGGGTCGCGGGGGCTGGGGTCTCAGCCGCTCTCGTGCACCGTGATGGCCGTGCACGGGCAGCGGTGCGCGGCCTCGCGGACGGCGGGGTGGCAGCCGGCGGGCGGCTCGGCGTCGAGCAGGACGACGGTGCCGTGGTCGTCGTCCTGGTCGAACACCTCGGGCGCGGTGAGCGCGCACATGCCCGAGCCGCAGCACAGCTGCTCGGCGATCTCGATCCGCATCGGCCGGGTTACCAGGCCACCGGGAGCTGGTAGACGCCGTAGACCTGCATGTCGTGGCGGAGCCTGACCTCCTCGGCCGGCACGTCCAGACGCAGGTTGGGGAAGCGCCGCAGCAGCGCGGTCAGGGCGGACCGCAGCTCGATCCGGGCCAGCTGCTGGCCCAGGCACTGGTGGATGCCGTGGCCGAAGGCGAGGTGGGCGGCGACCTGCCGGGTGACCTCCAGCTTCTCGGGGTCGGCGTACCGCTCGGGGTCGCGGTTGGCGGCCGCCAGCGAGACCATGACGACCTCACCCGCCTTGATCAGCTGGCCGTCGATCTCGACATCCTCCAGCGCGGCGCGGGTGGGGCCGTGGTGCACGATGCTCAGGTAGCGCAGCATTTCCTCCACCGCGCCCTCCATCAGCGAGGGGTCGGCCCGCAGCGCGGCCAACTGCTCGGGGTTGTTGAGCAGGGCGAACGTGCTCAGACCGATCTGGTTGGCGGTGGTCTCGTGCCCGGCGACCAGCAGCAGGAACGCGATCGAGGTGAGCTCCTCGTCGGTGAGGTTGCCCTCCCCGGTGATCAGACCGCTGAGCAGGTCGTCCCCGGGCTCGGCCCGCTTCGCCAGCACCAGGCCGTGCAGGTAGGCGCCGAGGCTGGCGAAGGCCCCCATGACGTCCTCGGTGGAGGCGCCGAAGCTGCTCCAGACCGCGGTGTCGTGCTGGAACTTCTCGCGGTCCTTGTAGGGCACGCCGAGCAGTTCGCTGATCACCATGGAGGGGATCGGCAGCGCGAAGTGCTCGAAGAGGTCCGCCGGGGAGCCGATCCGCTCCATCTCGTCCAGCCGCTCCTCGGTGATCTTCTCGATCCACTCGGTGAGCAGCCGCATCCGGCGGACGGTGAACTGGCCGACGAGCAGCTTGCGGTAGCGCTGGTGCTCGGGGGCGTCGTGCTGGATGAACATTCCGGGCGGGGCCGCCGGAGATTCCTCCAGGACGGCCGCGCGGGGAACCGGCGGGTGCTTCAGTTCTCCCCGGGCGCTGAAACGGGAATCGGACAGTATCGCTCGCGCGGTGGAATATCCGGTCACCAGCCAGCCGAGGTGACCGTCCGCGAAGGCCATCCGGGAGATCGGTGCCTCCTCGCGCAACTTCCGGATCCCGGCCGGCGGATTGAAGAAGTCCTCGCGGACCGTGGAGAAAGTAGTGGGCTGTGCCGCGGTCATGTCCCGCCTTCCAGGAGTTCCCGAAACTCTGCACGCGCGCAGGGCCATTCACCGCACGCTTCATAGGGCCGTGCTGGCCGCGAACATGACGCTATGAAGGTGGCGTGAAGACTGTCAACGAAATCGAATCCCCGGGGTGCTAACCCTGTGGAGACGGGACCAGGGTTCGGTTGCCGCAGGTTTCGCGGCGACTTCGGTTCGGTTCGGTTCGGTCCGCTTCGGTTCGGTCGGCTTCTGGTCGGTCGGCTTCGGTTCGGCCGGGCCCGGTCCGGTCCGGCTCAGCCGGGCGTCCCCGCCTCGCTCGGCAACAGGTGGGCGACACCGGCCAGCTCGGCCCGGCCGGCCACGTCCAGCTTCCGGTAGGCCTGGGTCAGGTGCTTCTCGACCGCCCGGGTGCTCACCTTCAGCTTGGTCGCGATCTCCTTGTTGGACACCCCGTGCGCGGCGAGCGCGGCGACCCGGCGTTCGGCCCGGGTCAGCGTGGCCGGCCCCAGGGACTGGGCCAGCTCCCGCAGTTCGCGCGCGGCCCGGTCCGCCAGCCAGGGCGCGCCGCAGGCCAGCGCCTGCTCCCGGCCCCGGCGCAGGTGCTGCTCGGCCTCCGGCTGCCCGGCGGCCCGCAGCCGCCGGCCGAGCAGCACACAGGTCCTGGCCCGTTCCATCCCGTTGACCGCCCCCTCCAGGGTGGCCAGCGAGGCCCGCAGCAGGGCGACGCCCCGCTCCCCCTCGGTGATCGCCCCCTTCATCCGCTGGGCGCGGCCGATCGGCCCGGGCGCCCCCCAGGCCAGCGCCCGCACCAACTCCTCGTCGATGAGGTCGTGGGCCTGCGCCGCCTGGCCCATCCGCAGCCGCAGACCCGCCGCCCAGGTCCGCCAGGGGACGACGGCGGGGTTGCGCCAGTCGGCCCGCTCCACCGAACGCCCCCAGTCCAGCACGTACTCCAGGGCGGTCGGCAGGTCGCCGCGCATCGCCGCGCTCGAACCGCGCACCAGTTGCAGCGTCGACGGGCTGTAGCCATGGTCGGCGCGCTCGCCGTAGGCCTCCAGCAGGCGACGCGTCAGCTCGCCGTCCCGGGTCTCGATGGCGACCCGGACCACGGCGCTCATCGACTGGATCGGCGTCCAGGCCGCCGCCCCCAGCTCCAGCACCTCGTGCGCCTGCGTCCGCGCCTGCGCGAACAGGCCCCGGGCCAGCAGCAGGTGGGTGAGCTCGATGCCGATCAACGCCCGCGGGACGGGGGCCCGCTCGCGGCGGGCCGCCTCCCGAGCGGCCTCCAGCCAGGGGCCGATGGTCTCGACCGAATCCGCCGCGATCAGCGTGTCGGTCAACAGCGGCAGGGCGGTGTACACATGGCTCGGCGAGGCGGGCTCGTAGCGCAGGATCCGGTTTGCCAGCGGCGTGACCTCCGCCGCCGACAACCGCTGTGCCACGGTGGCGCCGTGCAGCAGGACGGTGACCAGCTCGCGCTCGGCCGCGGTCTGCAACGGCAGCGTGGGGCCCAGCGAGCGCAGCCGGTCGACCGACCCGGCGAGCAGCCCCGGCCCGGCCACCGCCGCGTGCCGCAGCCGCGCCTCGATCCGCAGTCCCGGCTCGCGGTCGGCGCCGGCCCGCGGCCGCGCCCCGGCCAACTCCTCGGCCGCTTTCGCGACCAACTCGACGGAGGGCGGCGGGCAGCCGCCGAGCAGCGCGGGCGGGATCCGCCCCACCGCCAGGGCCCGCTGCTCGGGCGACGGGAGCAGCAGCAGCGCCTGCACGAGGTGCCGCATGGTGGCCGCCGGGTCGAAGGCGCGCTCGATGGCGGCCAGGTCAAGCAGCAGGGCGGCCCGCTCCGGCCCGGTCGGCGAGCTGTCCAGCAGAGCCCGCCGCAGGTACCGCGCGGCCTCCTCGGGCGCCGCGCGACGCACCGCGGCAGTCGCGGCCGAGCGCAGGATCTCGATCGCCCAGCCGTCCCGGCACGAGGTCGCGGCCAGCAACTGCGCCGCCGCCTGCTCGGCCGGATAGCCGCCGTCGTGCAGCAGCACGGCGGCGGAGAGGCGGATGTCCTCCTGCTCGACCGGCGTCATCGACTCCTCGACCGCCTCCCGCACACACCGGTGGACGAAGCGCGGCACCGGGCCGCAGGCCAGCAGCCCGAGCCGGCGCAGCACCCTGACCGCCTCGGCCCAGCCCGTCTCGTCCAGCCCGGCGAGCCGTCCCACCAGATCCAGGTCGGCGTGGTCGTCCAGCACCGCGAGTGCCTTGGCCAGGTCCTTCACCGGCCGGGGCTGGACGCGCAGCGCGGCGATCAGCCGCTCGCGCAGGGACGTCAACCGCAGCCCGGCCACCGCCTCGGCCGGGTCGGCGAACGCCTCGCCCGCCTTCACCAGTTCGGCCAGCGTCGCGGTCAGCAGCATCGGGTTGCCGGCGCCGGCCTCGTGACAGGCCGCCGCCAACGCGGGGTCCGCGAGCTGGCCGAACCGCTCGGCCACCAGCGCCGCCGTGCCCGCCGCGGACAGCGGGCCCAGCCGTAGCACGAGCGCCGCGCGGTCGGTGATCTCGTGGATCCGCGGCTCCTCCGCGCCGGGATCGCCCTCGCGAACGGCGACGACCAGCGCGACGCGCAGGTTCGCCAGCCGCTTCGCCAGGTAACCGAGCCAGCGCAGCGAGGCGGTGTCGGCCCACTGCAGGTCGTCCAGCAGCATCAGCAGCGGCCCACGAGCACCGAACTCGGCCACCAGTTCCAGGAGTTCGGCGAAGAGCCGGGCGTCGTGAGGTGGTTCGAGGGCCGTCTCGGACAGCAGCGGCTCCAGCAGCTGTCCCACCACCCCGAGGGCCAGGTCCTGCTCCAGCAGCGCTCCGCTCGCGCTGAGCACCTGGCCGCCCCGCTGCCGCGCGAGCGCGGGCAGGGCCCGCAGCAGGGCGGTCCGGCCGGTCCCGATCCCCCCGGTGACGACGAGCAGCGAGCCGCGGCCCCGCGCGGCCGCCTCCATCGCCGCGGTGAGTGCGGCCAGTTCACGCCGCCGGTCGAACAGGGGTGCCATCGTCGTTCCTTTCGTCGCGTCCCAGCGCCTGGGCCAGCTCCGGACGCCCGGAGATGCCCAACTTGCGGTACGCCTTGGTCAGATGCAGCTCGACGGTGCGCAGCGTCACCGAGAGGTCGGCCGCGATGGTGCGGTTGGCCAGGCCGTCGGCGGCCAGCACGGCGACGCGCCACTCGGCGCCGGTCAGGCCGTGCGGCGCGGGCCCCTGCGCCGTCCCTGCCGCGGGCCCCGCCGCGGGCGTCCGGTCGGCACCCCGCGCCGTCCTCCGCGGTCCGGCGACCGGCGCGGCCGGGCCGGCCGACGCCACCGGTGCGGCCGGCGCGGCACCACTTCTCAGCAGGCCGTCGATGGTCTCCTGACCGGACACCGCCGCCGTTCCCATCACGACCAGCGCCTGCCGGTACTGCCAGCTCGCGGGTTCACCCGCGGCGAGGCACCCGAGTTCGGGCCCCGGCCCGAGCACCGATCCCGATGCCGCCCCTGCCTCGGTCCGACGTCCGACCGGCGCCGGGTCCCGCTCCGCCGCGCCCGCGGCGAGCAGCGCCCGGGAGACCGTGCGCGGCGCGCCCCAGACCAGCGCGAGGCGGCGCTCCTCGGCGATCAGGTCGGCGGCCTCGGCGTCGTCCGCCACCAGGCCGTGGGCCCGCGCGGCCACCGAACGCCAGGGCAGCAGAGCGGGGTTGGCCACCTGTTTGGCGAGCAGCAACCGGCCGCACTCGCGCAGGTCGGCCAGCGCCCCCGCGCCGTCGCCGCGGGCCAACCGCACCCGGCCGCGGGCGTACATCAGGTAGGCCCGGGCCATGCTGCCCTCGGCCTCCTCCGGGCGCGCCGCCGCGGCCGACCGCTCGGCCCCGGCCAGGTCGCCCCGCGCCAAGCAGACCATGGTCTTCAGCGCGACCAGGCCGGGCGCCATCAGCGGGTGCCAACACCGCGCCGGCAGCGCCTCCTCGGCCCGTTCCAGCAGGGCGGACGCCTCCTCGGTCCGTCCCTCGCCCAACGTCGCCAAGGCCTTGACCAGCAGGGCCAGGGCGGCCACCGCGCGGGCGTCCGTCCGCTGCGCGCGCACCAGTACGGCGTCCAGCCCGGCGTGCGCCTCGGCCACCTCGTCGGCGAGCACCAGTGCGTAACAGGCCGCCACCTGGGCGGTCAGCGAGGTCCCGGCCAGGGCCGCGGGGGCCAGGGCAGCGCGGGCCAGTTCCCGGGTGCGGGCGATGTCCTGCCCGCGCAGGGCCGTCCGCCAGGCGGCGGCGCCGGCCTCGGCGGGCTCGAGGGGCCGCTCGGACAACGTTGTCATCGCGAGCCGGTTCAGCTCCTGCGCCGCCCCGTGCTGGCCGTGGTCGGCGAGCCAGTACAGCGCCCGCAGCGCGGCACGGTCGCGGTCGCCGATCCCCGGGTGGGCGCAGGCCCGGGCGATCAACGGCACGGCCGAGGCGAAGTCGCCCCGCGCCACCAGCAGGTCGGCGGCGCGCACCCAGGCGGGCCCGGCACTCGCGTCGACCGGTACGAGCAGTGCCTGGCGCAGGTAGCGGTCGCTGGCCTCTGGCGAACGGGGCAGCACCAGGGCGCTCAGTTCGGTCAGAATCTCCACCCTCAGCCGCGGGCGCACCGGTTCGCGCAGCGCGCGCCGCAGCAGCCGGGCCGAGGCCTCCTGGTCGCCGACGGCCCGGTGGCGCGCCGCCTCCCGGCGCAGCACCTCCACCGCCCAGGATCCGCCGATCCCCCGGGCGCCGAGCAGCATCCTGGCCAGTGCGCCGTCCGGGATCGCCGCCCGGTTCGCCAACTCGGCCGCGCGGGCGAACAGTTCCTCACGCCGCTGCGCGTCGAGCCCGGCCAGCACGGCCTCGGCGGCCCGCTCCGCCCGGAACACGGGCCGCTCCCCCTCGGTCAACAGACCGGTGCCGGAGAGGAGTTCCAGTGCCCGTGCCACGCTGAAGCTCCGCGGCGGCGCCAGCGTGGCGATCAGGCTCGGAGTGCAGTGGGGTCCGCACATCGCGATCACCCGCAGCACGTCCAGCAGTTCCGCCGGGAGAGCGGCGAAGGTGCGCACCGCCCGTTCCCGGACCGCCTCCGCCACGCTCTCGCGCAGCCGCGCCGCCTGGTCGGGCGTCGGCGACCAGCCGTGCCGGGCGACGCGGTCGACCATCGAGCGCAGCACCGCGGGGTTGCCGTCCACCGCACGCGCGACGGCCGCGACGAACTCCGGGTCGACCGGCTCCCCGCAGGCGTCGGCCAGCACCTCGCCCGTGCCGACCACCGACAGCGGGGCGAGGTCGAGGGTGTGGCCGGTGACGGCCCGCGGATCGGCCAGCGGGCACAGCTCGACCCGGTCGTCCGGCCCGGCGGGCAGCGCGCTGCTGCGCGCGGTCAGCAGCAGCAGCGGCGCGCCGGCCAGGCGGCGCGCCAGCATCTGGAGGAAGCGCACCGAGATCGGGTCGGCCCACTGGGCGTCGTCCACGACAACCAGCAGCGGCTGGGCGCGGGCCGCCGCGAGAAAGGCGCGGCAGAGCCGCCCGGACAGTGCGCCGCGCGCCGCGCCACCGAGGCGCAGCAGGTCCTCCGCCAGTGGCGAGGCGGGCGGCGCGATCGCCGCGTGCAGTTGGGCGGCCACGCCGTGGCACACCCCGGTCTCCTCCCAGGACGCCTCGGCGGCGGCGACCCGCACCCCGGCCAGGGTGGCGAGCTCCTCGGCCCGGCGCAGCAGCGCGCTGCGTCCGATGCCTGGCACGCCCCGCACCTCGACCACCGCCGAGCGCCCGGCCCGCAGCCCGGACAGCAGTTCGCGCAGCAACCGCTGTTCCCGGTCCCGCTCGACGAGGCGCACGGCCGGGCGCCGGCCTGTGTCGGCCGGCGCCCAGCGCGCCGCTTCTTCGGTTTTCCCCTTCGACACTGCCCGTCCCCTAGCAACTCGGTGCGTGGATGTTCGCCGCTGAGCTCCTCGGTCGGTGTCTTGAGGCGCCCGAGGATCCGAGCGCCGGGGCCAGGCCCGTGCGTCCCCGCACGTCGAGCTTCCGGTAGATGTTGGTCAAGTGCATCTCCACGGTCCGGGGAGTGATGAACAGCGCCTCGGCGATCTCCCGGTTGCTGACCCCGGTCCTGGCGAGCGTGGCGATCCGGCGCTCGCTGCGGGTGAGCGAGTCGAGCGGGGAGGCCGCGATCTGCGGCATCCGACCGCCCGCGTCGGCCAGCAGCTGCCGGGCGATGCCGCTGAGCAGGTGGTAGCCGCAGAGGGTGGCGGTCTCGATCGCCTGCCGCAGGTGCCGGCGCGCTCCTCGCAGGTCATCGCGCCGCAACAGCTCGCGGCCGAGCCCGTACTCCGCCTCGGCCTGCGCGAGGCGGGCCGGGGAGCCCGCGAGCACCTCCACCGCCTCGGCGAGCAGGTCGGTCCGGGCCCGCCCCTCGGCGACCGTCCCCGCGGCGACCAGGCCGAGCCCACGGGCGCGCGGGGTCCCCCAGCCCGTCACCGTCTCCTCGACCTGGGCCACGATGTCGGCCGCCGCGGCGGCGCGGCCCTGGCCGGCAAGCGTGGTGGTGGCGGCCAGCCACCACGGCGTCAGCACCGGATTGGTCACGCCGGCCTCCGCCAGGCTCCGGCCGCACCGCCGCCACAGCTCCACCGCGCCGTCGAGGTCGCCCCTCGCGCGCCGGAGCCTGCCCTTGGCGTACAGGTAGTGGTGCCACTCCCAGATCTGCCGGTCCAGGTTCGCCGGGCGGATCCGGTCGAGCACGGCGCCGGCCTGCTCCGTCTCGCCCTGCGAGAGCAGCACGGTGCTCAGCGCGATGGCGGGCAGTGGCCGTGCCGAGGCCAGCTCGCCCTGCGCCGCGAAGGCGACGGCGGCGCGGGCATCGGTGGCCGCCCCGGTGAGGTCGCCCACGCCGTGCAGCGTGAGGGAGCGCCCGGACAGTGCCGACAGGTGCAGCCACGGCTCGTAGTGCGCGAGGCCGTTGGAGAGCGCCCGGGTCAGTCCCGCGATGGACTCCTCGACCTCGTCGGCCAGGCCGAGGACCAGCGAGGAGGCGAGCACCTCCCACCCGGCGGGCGTGGTCTCCTCGACCCGCATCGCCCGCCGGGCCAGCGCCACGGCCTGCCCGGCCGGCCTGCCGTCCAGCGCGGCGAAGGCGCTCATGACGGAGAGCAGTTGGCGCTCCGCCGGACTGTCCCCCCGGGGCACCGGCCAGGACCTGGCGAGCTCACCGGCCGGCGCCATGGTGGACTTCTCGTTCACGGCGGTGACCAGCAGGGCGGACTCGATCGTGGTGCACAGCTCCCGGTCGGCCGGGGTGGGCTCGGCGCCCAGCTCGCGCCGCAGTTCGGTGAGCGCCGCGTCGAGCACCCGGACCGCCTCGGGGACGTAGCGCGTGCCGAGGGCGGTCTGCCCGTACTCAACGGCGAGCGAGGCCCGCTCCCGGACTCCGGTGCTCTCCTGCAGGGCCTGCCGCAGCTGCCGCAGCGCGGTGGCCGGGGCCACCTGGGCCGAAGCCCTGGCCAGTTCGATCCGCACGTCCCTGCGCTCGGTCCCGGTGAGCTCGGCGGCCAGCGCCCGGCGCAGGTACCGCACCGCCGCCCGCGCGGTCGCCCGGCCCGGCGCCTCGGCGGCCGCTTCGCGCAGCACGGTGAGCATCCACGGCTCCGTCAGCTCGGAGAGCAGGGCCAGTTGGTCCGCCACCTCGGCCGCCGGGCGCCCGGCGTCGTTGAGCACCCGGGCCGCGCGGGCGCGCAGCCGCTCCAGCTCCGCTGCCGGCAGGTCGGCCAGCACCGCCGCCCGCACCGCCTCGCCCATCGGGCGCCCGGCGGCGGAGCCGATGACCTCGGCGCCCCGCAAGCTCTCCAGCACGAGGGCCAGTCGGGTGCCGCCGACCGCGCAGACCGCCCCGAGCAGGTCGGGATCGGCGTGGCCGAGGACGGCCAACGCCCGGGCCACCTGGCGCACCTGGCGCGACTGGCCGGCCAGCACCGTGCGGACCGACTCGGCGACGACCGCCTCGCCCCGCACCCGCAGGCGGTGCAGCCCCTCGACATCGGGGCGCACCCGGGCCGCGCGCAGCCCGGTGAGCAGCCGCTCCAGCAGCAGCGGGTTGCCGCCGGACAGTGCCGAGCAGCGCCGCACGAACCGCTCGTCCGCCGGGCCGCCCAGGGCGCGGTCCACCACCTGGCCGGTCTCGGCCTCACTCAGCGGACCGAGTTCCAGGACGGTGCAGCAGTCCAGCGCCAGGATCTCGCTGAGCATCGCCGCGCCGGGGCCCCCGCACGCGGTGCGCTGGGACAGCAGCACCAGCAGCGGGCGCGGGGCCGCGCGGCGCAGCAGGAAGTGCACACACCGCAGGGACTCCTCGTCGCACCAGTGGGCGTCGTCCAGGACGAGCGCCAGGGGTCCGGCGGCCAGCAGCTCCACCGCGCGCCGGTAGACCCCGCGCTGGGCCGCGAAGGTGACGGCCCCCGCCCCGCTCCCGGTGGTGGCCGGGTCCAGCCCGAACAGTTCACGAACGGACGGGTATCCGCGTCCGCCGCCCGCGCCCACTCCCCCCGGTGCCCGGCCGGTGGTCCGGCGCACCGTCACCCCGTCGCCCGACAGGTGCCCGACGAGCACGTTCAGCAGGCTGGTCCGTCCGATCCCGGCGGGACCGCGCACCAGAACCGCCTGCACGGCGCCCCCGCGCGCCTGATTCGCCAGTCTCAGCAGGTCCGCCAGCTCACCGGCCCGCCCGGCCCTGCGCCCAGCGGCCCCCCGACCCATGGCGCTGTTGACGCCCACAACGTCTCCCATCCCCGAAACCCGACATCCCCCGCCCCCGAGTGATTGACGCGACACTGCTCGGCTCACGTCGCGGAGCCGACCAAGCATGATCAGGATCGACGGTAACATCACCGCTGGTGATCGCCCATCAGCTTTGAGCTAATGTCTGAGGGCTCACGAGTGTCGAATGGGTCACGTTTGGCGCGACGGCGCGAGGTGGCGATCACGACGACACGCTGGGTCCCGACTCCGACCAGGCGTAGCCGACGGACCGTCGACAGGCAAGTGGAGTGCCCGATTCCCGCCTCTGCCACCGTGATTGAGGCCGAAAACGAGTGTGTCGGGAACGCGGGACACACTCCCGTCACATGGCTCGGGTACTTTGCGCGGGGTGCTGGCGCGTCGGCCGCCGGGGATCGGCCCCCGTCACACCCGACACACCGTCAGACGACCGCGCGGCCGGTCAGGTGACGACGTCCCCGGTCCGGCGGGTCGTTCCGCCGCTCCGGGCGAGGACCGGCGGGGCGGCGCGGCTACTGGACGGCCCGGCGGGGGACCGGCAGGTGGACGGTGAGGGCGCTGCCCTGGGCGACCGGGGTGCCGGCGGCCGGCTGTTGCTCGCAGATCGTTCCGGCCAGAACCGGGACCGGGCAGCCACCGTAGGCGACGTCGCCGATCCGCAGACCGGCGTCGCGGGCACTCCTGCGGGCCTGGAGGACGGTCACGCCGGTCAGGTCGGGAGCCTTGATCGAGGTCGGCGCACTGTTCTGGTGCTGGACGGTGTAGCCGACGGCCAGCGCCGCCAGCGCGGTGCCGCCCGCCAGCACCGCGGTCAGCCGGCCGGCCCGGCGGCGCGGACGGCGCGGCGGGGCCGGGTCCCCGGCCGGCTCCGGCAGGGTCACGGCCTGCTCCACCACGGGGCCGGCGGCGGTCAGCGGGCCGGTGGGCCGGGGAAGTGCCGCTTCGAGGGCGGCGCGCATCCCGGCCGCGTCGTGGAAGCGCTGGTCGCGGTCCTTGGCGAGCGCGGTGAGCACGACGCCGTCGAGCGCGGGCGGCAGGTCCGGCCGGTGCCGGGACGGCGGGACGGGCTCCTCCTCCAGGTGGCGCCAGGCGGTGGCGAGCGGGGTCTCCGCGCTGAACGGCGGCTGGCCGGTGAGCAGTTCGTAGAGCAGGCAGCCGGTGGAGTAGAGGTCGGTGCGGGCGTCCACCGGCTCGCCGCGGGCCTGCTCGGGCGAGAGGTACTCGGCGGTGCCGATGACCATCCCGGCCTGGGTCAGCGCGGTGCCCGCGGCGGGCGCGAGGGCGTGTGCGATGCCGAAGTCCATCACCTTGACGGTGCCGTCCGGGGCGACCATGACGTTCGCCGGCTTGATGTCGCGATGCACGATGCCGTGCTCGTGCGCGTGTCCCAGGGCGTCCAGGATGTCGGCGGTGAGCCGTACCGCCCTTGCCGGGCTGGGCGGTTCACCCTGGGCGAGCAGCTCCGACAGCGTCGCGCCGCGGACGTGCTCCATCACGATGTACGGCAGCGGGACGCCACCGACGGCGTCCTCGCCGGTGTCGAAGACGGCCACGATGCCGGGATGGTTCAGCGCCGCCGCCGACTGCGCCTCCCGGCCGAAGCGCACCCGCCAGGACGGGTCGGCGGTGAGGTCCGCCCGCAGCACCTTGACCGCGACGGTCCGGTTCAGCCGGAGGTCCCGCGCCTGGCGGACCTCGGCCATGCCACCGCGCCCCAGCACCTCGCCCAGGGCGTAGCGGCCGCCCAACGGCTGCTGCTGCTCCATGCCACGCCTTCCCTTCTCCGGCCGGGCCCCGGCTGCCGGGCCCGTCTCCGGTGGACCCACCGGAAACGCTGGACCGTAGCGCGCAATCATGTGAAAACCCTGTGGAAGGCGGAGCGGATCGACGGAGGCGGGGATCGGGGGAGCCTTTCTCGCCAAGATCGCGTCACCCCCCGACGGCCGGTCCCCGCGCGGGGGCCGGCCGGCTCCCGGGCCGCACCCGGGACACCACCGAGGCCCCGATCCGGATCCGGAGCCCGCGCCGCGACGGCGCCGCACGCCCACGTCCATTGCTCAAGGCGGGTGACTCACTCCGTCGCAATCGCCGCGACGGGTGCGGGTGGATGCTTTGCTGTCGCCATGCCCAACCGTTCCAGGCACCGCGCACACGCGGGCGCCACCGCCTTCGCCCGCCGCCGGATCCCGCGGACCGGCCGTGGCTGACGGCCCGCACCGCGCCACGGCCGCCGCCGTCCTCACCCTGGTCGGCGGCCCCGACAACGTCACCTCTCTCGCCCACTGCCTGACCCGACTACGCCTCGGGGTGCGCGACCGCGAGTTGGTCCGCGAAGCCGAACTCGCAGCACTGCCAGCCGTGTTGGGCGTTATCCCGGACGACACGTACCAGATCGTACTCGGCCCGGGCGTGGTCGACCGGGTCAGCATGGAGTTCGCACAGCTCCTCACGGACCGGCCACGGCCGGTCGACGCCGACGAACTGGCCCACCGTGGTGCCGCGTTACGCACCGGGCAGCGGGCGCGCAACGCCACCCCGGGACGGCTGCTGCTGCACCGGATCGCCGACGTCTTCGTCCCGCTGATCCCGGCGCTGATCGGCTGCGGTGTGGTGTCCGGCCTCAACGGGCTTCTGGTGAACCTGGGTTGGATGCCTTCCCTGGTCCCGGTACTCGGTGCGATCGGTGCCGCGTTCCTGTCGCTGATCGTGGTGTTCGTCGGCTACCAGACGGCCCAGGTGTTCGGCGGGACTCCGGTCATCGGGGGCGCGGTCGCGGCGGTGATCGTCTACCCGGGGGTGGCCGGCGTCTCGGTCCTCGGCACGCGGCTCTCCCCCGGCCAGGGCGGCGTGCTCGGCGCGCTGGGCGCGGCAATGCTGGCGGTGTGGCTGGAGAAGCGGTTCCGACGCCTGCTGCCCGGGGCGCTGGAGGCGCTGCTCACCCCCACCCTGACCGTACTGATCACCGGGCTGGTCACGCTCTTCGGCCTGATGTACGCCGCCGGCCGGGTCTCCGCCGCGGTCGGCACCGGCGTCGGCCAACTGCTGGCACACGGCGGGCTGTTCACCGGGCTGCTGCTGGGCGGTCTCTTCCTGCCGCTGGTGACGCTGGGCCTGCACCAGGCACTGATCCCGATCCACACCACCCTGATCGCGCAGCAGGGCGCCACCCCGCTGCTGCCGATCCTGGCGATGGCCGGCGCGGGCCAGGTCGGCGCGGCGATCGCGATCTACCTCCGGCTGCCGCGCAACCCCTCGCTCCGCGCCACCATCCGATCCGCCCTCCCGGCCGGCCTGCTGGGCGTCGGCGAGCCGCTGATCTACGGCGTCTCGCTGCCGCTGGGCCGCCCCTTCGTGACGGCCTGTCTCGGCGGCGCGGCAGGCGGCGCCCTGGTCGGCCTCTTCGACCAGCTCGGCAGCGGCGTCGGCGCCACCGCGATCGGCCCCTCCGGCTGGGCCCTGTTCCCCCTCCTCAAGGGTGGCCACGGCCCGGCCGCCACCGCCGCCGTCTACGCGGCCGGCCTGGCCGCCGGCTACCTGACGGGCTTCCTGGCCACCTACTGCTTCGGCTTCACCCCCGCCATGCTCACCACCCTGAACGCCACCCCGGCCGGCGAGCCGACCGACGTCCACTGACCGTTCCGAGCAGCGCACCCGCCCAGCCACCCGACGGGCCGGCCGCCACCGGCACACCGCGCATGCCAACGACCCCACCGGCCGGCGACGACTACGGCAACACCTGGTACTACGGCCGCGTCGGAGGCACCAACACCACGGGCTGGATGTCCGGCGGCAACCTGACCGGCCGGGGCGGCGACTTCGGGTACGAGGGCCGCTGGTCCCGCGTCACACCGTCCGGCGCCGACGGACGGCTCCGACGGACACCAGGGCCCCAGCCGCCGGCTGGGGCCCACTCACCAGCCGTGCAGCCAGACCCGCAGCGGACCGACCGGCTCGAAGCCGTGGCGGACGGCGGCCGCCAGGTCGTCGCCGTGCTCGTAGCCGACCACCGGCAAGGTGGGGAACAGGTGGCGCACCGCGTCCAGTACGACCGGCCAGGCCGCGTCAGGGCCGCCGTCCAGAGCGAAGACGTTGGAGACTCCGACCACGTGGTCACCGCGGCTCGCCACCGCTCCGGCGACCACCCGACCGTCGGCGGACCGCCCGGCGAGCAGATACGTGTCAGGGTCGTCGAGCAGCTCGGACCGGAACAGATCCGCGTTGCCGTCCCCGCCGTCCCAGGCGAGCGCCCAGGCGAGCAGCGTGTCCGGGTCGCCCGCCACGTCCCAGCCGAGATCCGACGCGACGGCGGGCGCACCCGCCGGGCGGTGGATCCACTGCGCCTCGAACAGCACGTGGAAGCCGGCCCCGGTCAGATCGAGGTCGGCGAAGCTGTCCTTGACGGAGGCGCCGGGCGCGGCGGTGTCGATCCGGGCCACCAGGGCGGCCGGGTCGGCGCCCGGCACCAACGTCACCGCGTCCGGGTGGTACCGCGGCGTCCGGGCCGGGGCGACCCAGGCCTGCACCCCCAACTCACCGACCAGGCCGTGCGATCGGCTCATCGCCGCGCACCACGCGGCGTTGTTGCGGGCGCTGGCGCGGACCAGGGACTGCTTCGACGTCGTCACGAGTGCGCATCATGGCCCGCCCCGGCCCGGCCCGTCGAACGGTTTTCCGCCACCCGCGACACGAAGGCCACACACGCGTGCCCACCCATCAGCCACTTCCGGCCGACCGCCGCGAGAGGCCCCGGGTGTGCCGACCGCGGGGGTTGGCGACAGGGCCGGACCGGGTCGTCCGGCGCCATGGGGACGAGGGCGGCCACGGCGGCCACGGCCGTCGACCGCAGGTTCGAATCCTGCCAAATCACACCAAATAGGCGCGATACGGACATTGTGCTGCCAATTCGAGCCAGGAATGGTGAAGAGATTGCCATACGCGGCTTTTGTGCGGGATCTTCGTTTGTGTAAGCACGAGATGCGGTGACGTGATTCCCGCACCGCGGGGCATCGAGATGCCCGTCCGGTGCGACGCCGTCCACGGTGGTCGCGAATTCACCTCCCGGTTCGATATTCGAATTTAGGAGAAATTGTGAGCTCGAGGAAGAATGTCGTGCGTTCCGTGGCCGTGGCGCTCGCCGCGGCCGCCGCGTTCACCCTCGGCGTGCCGAGCGGCACCGCCTTCGCCATCGACCACGTGCAGTGCGTCGGCGGCGAGAACTTCCTGAAGATCTGGTCGCACCTCGACGACCGCCAGAGCGTCGACTGCTACGCGAACGCCGGGAAGACGGACTTTTGCGGGTGGTGGGTCGACCGGATCTCCACGGGGAACAACGACCTGATCTACTACGACGCCAACGGTGACTCGGTGAAGATCGAGCGCTGGCACGACATCACCTTCCCGAACCGTCCGCCGAAGGTCGTCGCCATCCAGATCCTGTGAGGAGTTGACGGGCCGACATCGCGGAACGGCCGTCTCCACCGCTCGTCCATTCCGCGCTGCCACCGCTTCCCGGGGGAACATCGGATTTTCCGTGGCGCACATCCGCTCGCGCCCGGCCTGCGGGTGCCGGCCACGCCGTTCCGGGCGTGGCCGGCATCGCTCGTCCTGCCCCCGTTCCCACCGCGCTGGAACTGTCCGTGTTCCGCGGTCGGACGTGCCCGGCCGGCTCCGCCCGGCGCCGCGGGGATCCGAACCCGGAACGGACCCTAGGCACGGCCGTAGACGCGGCTGACCGCGATACGGATCACGACCCGGCGTTCGGCGACCATCGCGGCGCGGAACTCCGCCCAGTCCGGGTGCTCACCGGCGTTGGCGCGGTAGACGGCGACGAGCTCGTCGACGGTCGGGTCGTCGGGGGCCGCCGCCACCGGCGAGAGGTCGGCGTCGCCCTCGGCCACCGCGTAGGCGCCCATGGTTCCGGTGCTGACGTGGAAGCTCGCGCGCGGGTCGCGGCGCAGGTTGCGGACCTTGGCCCGGTCGTCGGTGGAGGAGATCCGCAACAGCCTGGTCCCCGGGTCGAAGACGTGGTTGACGTTGGAGAGTTGCGGTCGGCCGTCGCGCTTCAGGGTGACCAGCACACCACCACGCGCCGCGCTCAGCAGCTCTTCGAGTCGCACCTGCTCGGTCTCTCCGGACATACCGCTCCCTCCACCGTTCGGGGACGCTCCGGATCCTATGTCCCGGGCAGCGGCCCGTGCCCCGCTCATCCGACCCGCCGTCCGGGCGGGCTTGCTGCACGCTGGACGTGTGGCGCCACCTCCCGGCACCGGAACGACGGCGAAAGGCGAGGCCGGATGGACGACCGTGACCAGGGCCGATCCAGGCCCGGACGGGAACGGGCGCGGCGGCCGACGGTGCTCGGCAGCCGCCCGCCGCGGGCGCGGACCACCGCCACCGCCCACCCGTCCCGGGGCCCGGCCCGCGCGGCGCCGTCGACGGTGGGACCGGCGCTGCGCCGGACGGCCGGGTACGCCTGGCGGCTGCTGGTCGTCGGGGTGGCCGGTTACGCCGCCTACCTGGTGGTGCAGCGGCTGGAGCTGCTCGCGATCGCGCTCTTCCTGGCCCTGGTGGTGACCTCGGTGCTGCGCCCGGCCGCCGACCTGCTGGGCCGGGCGCTGCCCCGCCCGCTCGCGGTGCTCTTCGCCCTGCTCGGCGCCCTGGTGTTGCTGGGTGGCCTGTTCGCGCTGGTGGGCGAGGTGGTGGCGAGTGAGTCGGGCCGGCTGGGTCGGGAGTTCGGCGGCGGGCTGGGGCGGATCGAGCAATGGCTGGAGGGGCCGCCGTTCCGGGTCCGGGCGGGGGCCCTGACCGGACTGCAGGGGAAGATCGCGTCCTACCTGTCCGCGCACCGCTCGACGCTGATCAGCACCGCGGTGAGCGGGGCCAGCCGGGTGGTGGAGTTCGCCACCGTGGGGGCGCTGGCGCTGTTCTGCTCGATCTTCTTCATCCACTCCGGGGACCGGATGTGGCGCTGGGCCGAGGACCAGCTGCCGACCGCTGCCCGGTCCACCTGGGACCGGGTCGGACGGGTGGCCTGGCGGACCTTCGCGGGTTACACCCGGGGGATCGTCATCGTCGCCGCCAGCAACGCCGCGCTGGTCGGCATCGCGCTGGCGCTGCTGCGGGTCCCGCTGGCACTGCCGCTGACCCTGCTGGAGTTCTTCGCCACCCTGGTCCCCCTGGTCGGCTCGCCGATCGCGCTGGCCGTGGCGGCGGTGGTCGCGCTGGCCACCCGGGGGCCGGTGGTGGCGCTGATCGTGCTGGCACTGATCGTGGTCATCGGCCAGATCGAGGGGCACGTGCTGCACCCGCTGGTGATGGGCTGGGCGGTGCGGATCCACCCGGTCGCGGTGGCCCTGTCGGTCGCCGGCGGCGCGGTGCTGGAGGGGGTACTCGGAGCGGTGGTGGCGGTGCCCGTGGTCTCGGTGGCCTGGGCCGTGGTCTGCGAGCTGCGCGGGCCTCCGGACAGCCGCTGCCCCGGCCCGCCAGCAGGCCGCTGACCACCTCCGCCAGGTGGCCGGACTCCGTTGGCCTCCGGCGGGCAACCAGTGTAGACATGGCGTATGGCCCGGTTTTGGGGCCGGTCCTGGGCCCTGTCGGCCCCCCGTACCTCAGGTCGGCACCCACGGAGTCGGCCTGACCTGCGTCGGAACCCGTCGCAGGACCAGCACCAGCACCAGGACCCGCAGCGGCCGGCGCAGCGGCGCCCGTGGTCGGTACTGAACGTGCGCAGTGTCGCGGGGCAGGTGTTCATCCTGCAGGTCGTCATCGTGCTGCTGCTGATCGTGTTCGCGGTGCTGGAACTCCTCGTGCAGGCCCAGCGCGACAGCACGGCCGAGGCCCGCAACCGCTCCCTCGCGGTGGCCCAGACCTTCGCCAACTCCCCCGGGATCGTGGCCGCGCTGGCCTCCCCCGACCCGACCGCGATCCTGCAACCACGGGCCGAGGCGGCCCGGGTCACCTCCGGGGTCGACTTCATCGTGGTCACCAACACCCAGGGGATCCGCTACACCCACCCCAACCCGGCCCGGATCGGCCACAAGTTCGTCGGCACGATCGGACCACCGCTGGCCGGTCACCCGATCACCGAGACGATCAACGGGACCATCGGCCGGCTGGTGCAGGCGGTGGTGCCGGTGGACGACCCGAGCAACGGCAAGGTGGTCGGGCTGGTCTCGGCCGGTATCACGATCAAGAAGGTCAGCGGGGTGGCCGACCGCGAGCTGCCGCTGCTGCTGGGCGGGGCGGCCGTCGCGCTGGGCCTGTCCACCGCCGGTACCGCGCTGGTCAGCCGGCGGCTGCGGCGTCAGACGCTCGGCCTCGGGCCCGCCGAGATGACCCGGATGTACCAGCACCACGACGCGGTGCTGCACTCCGTCCGCGAGGGCGTGCTGATCGTCGACGACCGGAACCGGGTGCTGCTGGTCAACGACGAGGCGAGCCGGCTGCTGGACCTGCCGAAGGACGCCGAGGGCCGCCTGCTCGGCGAGCTGGGCCTGAACGAGCGGCTGGCCGAGCTGCTGAGCCATGGCTCGCCGGTCACCGACCACGTGGTCGGCGCGGGCGCACTGCTGCTGGCGGTGAACGTCCGGCCGACCGACCGCAACGGCGGGCCGCCGGGCAGCGTGGCCACCCTGCGCGACTCGACCGAACTGCTCGCGCTGACCGGGCGGGCCGACCTGGCCCGCAGCCGGCTGCGGCTGCTGCACGAGGCCAGCATGGCGATCGGCACCACCCTGGACGTCACCCGGACGGCCGAGGAGCTGGCCCAGGTGGCCGTGCCGCGGTTCGCCGACTTCGTCACCGTCGACCTGGCCGAGGCCGTGCTGATCGGCGACGAGGCCCCGGCCATCCACGGCATGCCGATGCGACGGGTGGCCGTCGGCGGCATCCGGGCGGACGTCCCGCTCTACCCGGTGGGCCGGAGCATCGTCTTCGCCCCGGCCACCCCGCAGGCCTGGACCCTGGGCACCGGGCGGGCCAAGCTCGCGCCGGTGCTCGCCGACGCCACCGACTGGCGGGCCCAGAAGCCCGCGCACACCACGCGGATCATCGAGTACGGCCTGCACTCGCTGATCACCGTCCCGCTGCGGGCCCGCGGCGCGATGCTGGGCGTGGCCAACTTCTTCCGGATGGAGCAGCCGGAACCGTTCGACGAGGACGACCAGTCGCTGGCCGAGGAGCTGGCCGCGCACGCCGCGCTCTGCATCGACAACGCCCGCCGCTACACCCGCGAGCACGCACTGGCGGTGACCCTGCAGCACAGCCTGCTGCCACGCGGCCTGCCGGAGCAGACCGCGCTGGAGGTCGCCTACCGCTACCTGCCCGCCCAGGCGGGGGTGGGCGGCGACTGGTTCGACGTGATCCCGCTGACCAGCACCCGGGTGGCGCTGGTGGTGGGCGACGTGGTCGGGCACGGTCTGCACGCCGCCGCGACCATGGGCCGACTGCGGACCGCCGTGCACAACTTCTCCACCCTCGACCTTCCACCCGACGAACTCCTCGGCCACCTGGACGAGTTGGTGAGCCGGATCGACCTGGAGCAGAGCACCACCGGGCGCGAGGCCGCGGTCAGCGGGGCCAGCTGCCTCTACGCGGTGTACGACCCGGTGGACCGGACCTGCACGCTGGCCCGGGCCGGCCACCCGCCACCCGCCGTGGTCCACCCGGACGGCACGGTGGAGTTCGCCGCAGTGCCGGCCGGACCGCCGCTCGGCACCGCGCTGCTGCCGTTCGAGACCGCCGAGCTGCGGCTCCCCGAGGGCAGCCGGCTGGTGCTGTACACCGACGGCCTGGTCGAGGACCGCGATCGCGACCTCGACGTCGGGCTGAACCTGCTGCGGGACACCCTGCACCACGCGTACGACCGGACTCCGGAGGAGATCTGCCAGGCCGTCCTCGACGTGCTGCTGCCCGCCCGGCCGAGCGACGACATCGCGCTGCTGGTGGCCGGCACCCGGGTGCTGGCCCGCGACCGGATCGCCGAGTGGGACGTGCCCTCCGACCCGGCGGCCGTCAGCGGCGTGCGTGCCGCGGTGAGCCGGCAGCTGGAGGCCTGGGGGCTCGACGAGGCGTCGTTCGTCACCGAGCTGATCCTCAGCGAGCTGCTCACCAACGCCATCCGCTACGGCGCCGAGCCGATCCGGGTCCGGCTGCTCTACGACCGGACCCTGATCTGCGAGGTCTCCGACGCCAGCAGCACCGCGCCGCACCTGCGGTACGCGGCGACCCTGGACGAGGGCGGGCGCGGGCTGTTCCTGGTCGCGCAGTTCGCCGAGCGCTGGGGCACCCGGTACATCCCCGGCGGCAAGGTGATCTGGAGCGAGCAACTGCTGGACGGCGCGGCGGCGCTGCGGGCGGAGTTCCTCGCCGACCTGCCGACGGAGTGACCGCTCAGACCTGCTCTCAGGAGGCCGGAGCGTTCTCGATGGTGGCGTTGGCGGACTCGGACTGGCTGGTGACGGTGATCTTCGACTGACCCTGTGCGCTGCTGAAGGTCACCACCAGGGTGTTGCGGTCGACCTGCCGCGCCGCGGCGGTGAAGCCGGTGGCCGGGACCACGGTGACCAGGCAGACGCCGGCCTCACCGAAGGCCACCGTGGCGGTGCCGCCGCT
This sequence comes from Kitasatospora sp. NPDC024654, assembly GCF_055559155.1. Taxonomy (NCBI): domain Bacteria; kingdom Bacillati; phylum Actinomycetota; class Actinomycetes; order Kitasatosporales; family Streptomycetaceae; genus Kitasatospora; species Kitasatospora sp. NPDC024654. Next base: position 25,245 of record NZ_JBVHLF010000049.1, on the reverse strand, counting down.
GGACTGGAAGGTGTGCACGGCGGCGTCCGGCCCGCAGCTGGGGCTGGCCGCGGGCGTGGGGCCCGGCGCGGGCGGGGCCGAACTCGGCGGTGGTGGCGGGGCGCTGGTCGGCGCGGCCGGCGGGGTGGGGCTGGGCGTAGGCGTCGGGGCGGCGGCGGGCGGCGCGCTGGCGGCCCCGCTGACGGCGTCGCCGATCTGCCCGCTGGGTGACGGGCTCGGGGTGTCCTCGATCGGGACGGCCACCGCGGTGGCGATCACCGTACGGGAGACGGGCAGGCCGGCCGCGCCGGTGCCGGCCACGTAGACCACCGTGAACATCACGGCGCCGACGCTGACGGCCGTGCAGCCCAACCAGATGAGCGGGTACCGCAGAACAGGTCGCACCGGGCCATCCTGCCTCATCGGCTACGGTGTGCTGCATGACGTCCGTCCTCGTCGTGGAAGACGACCCGGTCATCCGCACCTCGCTGATAGAACTGCTCAGTGCCCAGGGCCATCTGGTACGCAGTTCGCCCGACGGCTTCGGCGCGCTGCGGGAGATCACCCAGTGGCAACCCGACGCGGTGGTGCTCGACCTCGGCCTGCCGGACCTCGACGGCGCCGACGCGCTGCGGATGATCCGCGGCCTGTCACAGGTGCCGGTCCTGGTCGCCACCGCCCGTGACGACGACCTGGAGGTCATCAGACTGCTCAACGCGGGGGCCGACGACTATCTCGTCAAGCCTTTCTCCGGTGGCCAGTTGATCGCCCGGCTGAGCGCGGTGCTGCGGCGCTACGAGCGCGGGCCGGGGGCGGTCGGAGCGACGGCGCGAGGTCTGCCGGGTACCGGCTATCCGGACCGGCAGCCCGCCGAGCAGTTGACCGTGGGCGAACTGCGGATCGACCCGCTGGCCCGTACCGCGCATCTCTCGGGGCGTGAACTCGGCCTGACCCGGCGCGAGTTCGACCTGCTGGAGTTCCTGGCCCGGAATGCCGGTCGGGTGGTGTCGCGCCGGCGGATCCTCGCCGAGGTGTGGCGCCAACCGTACGTGGACGAGCAGACCGTCGACGTGCACCTCTCCTGCCTGCGCCGCAAGCTCGGCGAACGGGCCGTGCGGCCACGCTACCTGCACACCGTGCGTGGAGTGGGTGTGAAGCTGGTGTCGCCTCAGTGAGACGGACGCTGGCCATGGTGGCGCTGGCCGTGACCGCCATGGTGGCGCTCTCCTTCCTGATCCCGCTGGCGGTGTTGCTGCGCACCCAGGTGCGCACCCAGGCGACCCAGTCGGCCGAGCAACGGGCCGCCGCGGTGGCGCCGGTACTGGCACTGTCCACCCAACCGGCCGACCTGCGCGGGGTGGTGAGCGGGGTCGACCCGACCGGCCGGCTCTGCGTGCACCTGCCCGGCGGCGTGCTGATCGGTACCTCGCACGCGCCCGGCGCGCTGCTGGCGCAGGCCACCGGGCAGCGTGAGTCGATCGCCCGGGACGTCCCGGGCGGTTGGGACTACCTGCAACCGGTGCTGCTGGCGCAGGACCGGGTCGCGGTGGTCGAGGAGTTCGTCCCGCAGGCCGCGTTGACCCAGGGCGTGGCGACCGGCTGGACGGTGATGTCGCTGCTGGCGCTCGGCCTGGTGACCGGGTCGGTGCTGGTCGCGGACCGGCTCGCGGCCCAACTGGTGCGCTCCGCCCGGAGCCTGTCCCGGGCCTCGAACACGCTGGGCGGTGGCGACCTGGACGTCCGGGTGGCGCCCGGCGGCCCCCCCGAACTCCACGAGGCCGGGCTGGCGTTCAACGCGATGGCCGACCGGATCACCCAACTACTGGCTACCGAGCGCGAGTTGGTGGCCGACCTGTCGCACCGGCTGCGCACTCCACTGATGGCGCTGCATCTGGCGGCCGAGCAGATCGGTCCGGTGGCCGGGGCCCAGCGGATCACCTCGGCGGTGCACCACCTGGAGAACGAGCTGGACTCGATCATCCTGGCCGCCCGCACCCCGCTGGCCGTCCGGCCGCCGCAGCGCGGGGACGGACGGGGCCGCGGCGCCGGCCGGCGGGCCAGGCCGGCCGGCGGGTTCACCGAGGCCACCGAGGTGGCCGCGCACCGGGTCGGCTTCTGGTCCGTGCTGGCCGAGCAGCAGGACCGCGGCTGCGGCTTCACGGCGACCGACGAGCCGACCCCGGTGCGGGTGCCGGAGGACGACCTGGCGGCCGTGGTGGACGCGCTGGTCGGCAACGTCTTCCGACACACGCCGCAGGGCACCGCGTTCGCGGTGACGGTCGAGCGAACCGCGCAGAGCGTGCTGCTGCTGGTGGACGACGCCGGCCCCGGGATCGCCGACCCGCGCAGCGCACTCTCCCGTGGGGTGAGCGTCGGCGGCTCCACCGGACTGGGGCTGGACATCGCCCGGCAGGCCGCCGCGGCCACCGGCGGGCAGCTGCGGATCCTGCGCGGCCCGCTCGGCGGCGCCCGGGTGGAGGTGACGCTCGGACTGGCCGCCGAGTCGGGCGGCGGCGGACGGCGGCGCTGGCGGCACCGGCGCGGCCGGGACGGGCGGGCCCGCCGGCGCGGGCTGCCCAGGTGGCTCGGCCGGCGCACCGCGCGCTGAGCACGCTGGTCAGGGCGTTCCCGGGATCCGAGCAGGGATCCGGGGAACGCCCTTTTGGTACGTACCAGTTGGGGTTGCCAAGCATCACCTGAGGGGAACATTAGGGCTTTCTTAGCGACCCACACTCCCGGACCTCGGCCGGGTCGCGCACCCCTACGCTCGGCGATGCCGGAGACGGTGATCCCCCGAAGGGCTCTGCTGCCCACTCGATCGGGCGGCCAATCCCCCCTGTCCGGCGATGAGATGCGGGCACCCGGGGCGTCGGACTCGGTCCGCCGACCGGCCCGCAGCGGACACGAAGCAAGGAAGTCACGACACATGGTTGCTGACGCAGCGTCCTCCAGCGGCCGGCCGGGCACGGGGCGACGCGGTCCCGACAGCCGGCTCCGCGCCGCCGCCCTTCCCGCGCTGGCGACGGCCCTGACGCTCGTCCTGGTGGTCCTGCTGCTGCTCGGCCCGCCGGCCTGGCCGGCCCACGCCGCCGACCTGACCACGGTCTCGGCGCACCTGCCGCCGGACCAGGCGGTGATCCCCGGCTCGCCACTGGACGCCTACCGCAAGCAGATCCCCTACGACATGGGATCACACAAGATCGCCCGGCTGGCCGCACTGATCGCCTACGCACTGATGACGGCCACCGTGGTGCTCGGTGTGGTGTTGCGAATGCGGTACTTCCAGCGGGTGGTCAACCGCGCCACGGTCTACGGCGCCCACATGACGCTGGCGCTCTCCGCGCTGATCTTCGGTTGCCTGCACGGCGTGACCTTCCTCTACCAGCCGGTGTGGCAGATCAGCACCCGCGAGCTGGTGATCCCGTTCCTGGGTGGGCTCCAGCGGGTCCCGGTGGGCTTCGGGATCCTCGGCACCGAACTGGCCATCGCGGCCGCCTGTTCGGTCTGGCTGCAGCAGGCGATGGGCTACCGACGCTGGTTGAAGTTCCACCAACTCGCCTATCTTTCCTTCGGGTTGATCTGGCTGCACATCTTCACCGTGCACCCCGAGCCGCGCCACCTGGACCTGGTGGCGATCGGCGTCGGGGCCGGCGCGGGAGCCTGCCTGCTGGCCTTCCTGATCCGGCTGCTCCCCTCGCGCTCCCGGCTCCGGCAGCGCGCGTTCCGGATGGAGACCGCCGCTTGAGCACCGTGCCGAGCCCCTGGCCGCAGGAGTGGCCTGCCCAGGCCGTGCCCACGACGTATCCCACGCCGTACGTACCGGTCGGCTATCCGGTCTACCCACAGCCGCCCGCGCCAGCGGTTCCGGCGCCCGGCCTGCTGGTCCCGGTGCCGCCACCCGGGTACCCCGTTCCGGCTCCGATGCCTCAACCAGTCATCCCCGCGGGCCCGTTGCCAACCGCCGACGAGCCGGAGCCGATCCCCGCCGAGTCCTTCTCGCCGGCGCGCCCGCAGCTCGTCCCGGAGGCCGGGCCGGTCAAGGTGAGCGTGGACAACAACCGCTGCCACATCTACGGCATCTGCCAGCAGGAGGCCCCTGAGATCTTCCGGATCGCCGAGAGCGGATCGCTGCACTACACCGCCAACGTGCCCGCCCACTCGGCCGCCAAGGCCCGCCAGGCGGCCCGCTGCTGTCCGATGCAGGCCGTCTCGGTGCGCACCGCCGCCCCGCCCGCGCCGGCCCGCCGGTCCGGACGCAGCGGCACGGCCACCCGTCCCAGCCTGCGCCGGATCGTGGTGGCCGGCGGCGGCCTGGCCGGTCTCAGCGCCGCGACCCGGCTGCGCGAACGCGGCTTCGACGGCGAGCTGGTGGTGGTCGGCGAGGAGTCCCGGCTCGCCTACAGCCGTCCGCCGCTCTCCAAGCAGTACCTGGCCGGTGAACTGACCGCCGAAGAGCTGGAGTTCCGGGTGGACGGGCCGATCGACGCGCACTGGCTGCTGGACACCCGGATGGTCGGGCTGGACGCGGCGGCCCGCACCATCGAGCTGCGCGGCGGGGAGCAACTCCCGTACGACGGACTGGTGATCGCCACCGGGGTGGACGCCCGACGACTGCCCGAGGCCCCGGTCTTCAGCGAACGGGTGCGCACGGTACGGACCCTGGAGGACGCCGCGGCGATCCGCCGGGCCCTGCACACCGCCCGGGCGCACCACGTGGTGATCCTCGGCGGCGGCTTCGTCGGCTGCGAACTCGCCTGCACCGCCCGGGACCACGGCATGGACGTGACCCTGGTGGTGCACAGTGCTCCGCTGCTGCGCCGGGTGCTCGGCCGCCGGCTGGGCGAGGTGGTCGGCCGGATCCAGGCCCGGGCCGGGGTGGACGTCCGGCTGAGCACCCAGATCACCGAGTGGGTGGACACCGGCGACGGCCTGCGGCTGCGGCTGGACGACGGAGAGGTCGTCAACGCCGACTTCGTGGTGCTGGGCCTGGGCAGCGTGCCGCGCACCGAGTGGCTGCGCGGCAGCGGGCTGGACGCCGCCGACGGCGTGCTCTGCGACGCCACCTGCCACGTGCTGGACCTGAGCGGCCGTCCGGTGTCGGGAGTGGTGGCGGCCGGCGACGTGGCCCGCTGGCCCAACGCGCGCTTCGACGCCACGCCACGCCGGATCGAACACCTCATCCACGCGGTCGAGATGGGCCAGCACGCGGCCGACTCGCTGCTCCGCGGGCCGGGCCGGGCGGCCCGGTTCACACCCGTGCCGCGGTTCTGGTCCGAGCAGCACGGCAGGCGGCTACAGGCGGTCGGCATCCCGGCGCTCGGCGAGCGGGTGGAGATCGTCGAGGGCTCGCTGCGCTCGGAGAGCTTCGTCGCCACCTACACCCGTGACACCCCGCAGGGTCCGCAGCTGGTGGCCGCGGTCGCCTTCGACATGCCACGCCAGTTGCTCGCCTACCGCGACCTCATCGGCCGGACCGACCGCCCCCGGGCGGCGTTGCCCGGCCCGCTCGCTCCCCACCCGGTCCCCCGACAGGGCCGGGCCGGCAACCGAAGGAGGCGCCGTTGAGCCGCCGCAGGAGCCGCCGGACGCGGCGCTCCCCCCGTCCCCCGTACGCCGGGATGCTGCCCTGGCTGCTCGGCCTGCCCGCCCGGCTGCACGTGCGCTGGCTGCTGATCGCCACCGTGATGACCCTCGCGATGGGCGCCTACCTGCACGTCCTGCTGACCGCGCCGCCGATGCCGCCCGAGCAGGCCCCGAACTCCGGCCCGGGCATCGCCCAGGCGGCCCCCGCCCCGCACTGATCCCCCTCCCCCGTAAAGGACTGTCAGATGGCCTCCCACCAGCGACCGGATCCCCGCCCCGGCCGCCACCGCACCCACTTCCGGGGTCGCCGGGCCGCCGCCCTCGCGCTGGCCCTCGGCGGCACGCTGGCCGCCGCCGCCTCGGTGCTCGGCGTCTCCTTCGCCGCCACCACGCCGGCCGCCCGAGCCGGCGGCCCCACCCCGGCGCCGACCGCGCAGCCCAACCCCAACTGCACCCTCACCGTGCCGGCCGCGCCGCTCACCGCGGCCGGTCTGGCCACCCCGTACACCCTCACCGCCACCGACCCGCGGCAGGGCCCGTGCCACGAGGCCGACGCCAACCAGTCGGCGTTCGTCCAGGCCACCATCGTCGACCGGGACACCGGCGCGGTCTCGGTCTACGACCCGCTGGTCACCGACGCGGGCCGGCAGCCCGCGGTCGCCCCGGTGCTGCCGACCCTGCCGGCGCACGCCGTGGTCGGGATCTGGTTCGGTTTCAACGGCACCGTGCTCACCCTGAACGGCCAACTCGCCGCCGGCGACTGCGTCAACGGCACCCCGGGCCAGCCGTTCGGCCAGTTCGCCTACTGCAACGCCCCGGCCTTCTTCGCCACCGCGAACGCCGCCGAGCGGGCCGGAAAGCTCCCGGTACCACCGATCGGCACCGGCAAGGACGGTCAACCCTGCCTGACCACCAGGGACTTCGGCCTGGTCGACCAGGACCAGAGCGACAACGTCACCACCGAGTACCTGGTCGACCGGCGCGGCCGGACCGCGCAGAAGACCGCAGCCAACTCGGGCGTGCAGAACAGCACTTCACTGGTCAACGGGAGCGACAACCTGCTGCTGACCAACTTCGAGGACCCGGCCCTTGGGTGCACCCCGTGGACCGCGCCCGACCTGGCCGACCCCGGCGCCCGGACCACCTCACTCGGGCTCGACGAGCTCCAGGCCGCCGCCGACCAGGCGGCCCCGGTCGCGTTGGTCCCGCTCAACGACCCGATGGTGCTGGTGGACAACCAGCTGAGCCGGACCAAGACCAATCTCTACCGGGCCGGAGTGGACCAGCCGCAGCTGAACAACGCGGACAACGGCGACCCGCGGACGTACTGCTCGCGGATCGCCTCGATCGGCGCCCGCCGGATCCGGCTCGACCACCGCTTCACCGCCCAGGCACCCTCCCCGCAGGCCGGCCAGAGCCTCTTCACCTTCCTCAGCCAGCGGCTCACCGCCTCGCTCACCAACCTGGGCTGCCCGACCGGCGTCCCGCCCGCACCGGGCCAGGGCGACGACGCGCAGGTGCACACCTGAGCGCCCCGGGCGGGTGCGGCGGGCGCGGACCCCGCCGCACCCGGCCGGTCGGGCCGCCCGGCCACCCGGGTGGTGGCCGTCCCGACCGGCCCCCGGGCGCCGCGGCACGCTCCGGCAGGCGTCCTGGTCGGCCGCACCGCACACGGTGCGGCCGGCCCCGGCCCGCCGATCATCCACAGGTGGTCCCCGGCCGCCGATGGGGTAGGAATGATCGTGGCCGGTGCGTCGCCGGCGGGCTGCCGGCGCGGGCGTACGGGGCGGGCGGCCGTGTTGCCGGTGACCGGACGGAGGCCCAGCCCATGCGGCAGGTCATGCTGCCGATCGGACTCGCGCTCTGCGCAGCCCTCAGCAACGCCGTGGCCACGGTGCTGCAACGGCTCGCGACGCTGTCCGTACCGCAGTCGGCCGGGCTGCGCGCGAGCCTGCTGCTGGACCTGCTGCACCGGCCGGTCTGGCTGGTCGGCATGGTGGCGGTGATCGGTGCGGCGATCTTCCAGGCGGCGGCGCTGGCCAGTGGCGAGATGACGGTGGTCCAGCCGCTCTTCGTGGTCGAGCTGCCGCTGGCCCTGGTGATCGGCTCCCGGGTGCTGCGCCGCCGGCTGCCGCCGCGCGGCTGGCTGGCGGTGGCCTGCGTGGTGGTCGGCCTCGGGACGGCGATGGCGGCCGCCGCGCCCTCCGGCGGGGCCAGCAGCGCGCCGCTGGTGCGCTGGATCCCGGTGCTGATCGGTTGCGGCGGGGCGGTGGTGCTGCTCACCGGCGCGGGGATCAAGCGCCCGCCGGGCCGGTTCCGGGCCGGCAGCCTGGCCGCCGCCGCGGCGATCTGCTACGCGCTGACCGCCGCGCTGATGAAGTCCGCGACGCACACCCTGGCCGACCGCGGGGTGACCTCGTTCTTCCTGACCTGGCAGACCTACGCCTTCGCGATGGCCGGGGCGGGCGCGCTGTTCCTGCTGGAGAACGCGCTGCAGTCCGGCCCGCTGGTCGCCTCGCAGCCCGCGCTCACCCTGGGTGACGCGCTGGTCAGCCTGACCCTCGGGATGACCCTGTACGACGAACGGGTGCGCGGCGGCTGGTGGATCCTCCCGGAGCTGCTGGGTGCCGCGCTGGTCGCGGTCGGCGCGGTCGCGCTGGCCCGCACTCCGCTGGCCCGGATGGTGGCCCAGTCGGCCGACGAGGGGCCCGCTCCGCGCGTGCATCGGCCCACGGCTCGCTAGCTTGTCCTCGAGCGGCCTCGTCCCCGAGCGGGCGGCTGCGCCGATCGGGGCGCGACCGGGCCGAGAGCGCGAGGAGCAGGCCGTGAAGTACATGTTGCTGATGCAGTTCAGCGCCCGGAGCACCGACTTCCCGGTGATCACCGAGTGGCCCGAGCAGGACGTCCGGGCGCACGTCGCGTTCATGCAGGCCACCAACCGCGAGCTGACCGCCTCCGGTGAGCTGCTGCACGCGCAGGGCCTGGCCATGCCGGACACCACCCGGATCGTCCGCGCCGGGGCCGACGGCAGGCCGCGGATCACCGAAGGCCCGTTCCCCGAGACCAAGGAGTTCCTGGCCGGCTACTGGATCACGGACTGCGCGGGCCCCGAACGGGCGGCCGAGATCGCCGCCCGGATCTCGGCGGCGCCCGGCCCCGGCGGACGGCCGCTGAACATGCCGATCGAGGTGCGCGAGGTGTTCGCCGTGCCGCCCGCCGAGCAGGGCCGGGGCCACTAACCGTGTCGGCGTCACCCGGATGCTCGTCGCCACCCGGCGGTACCCCCGCTGAGGTCGACGCGGACCGGGGTTCAGCCCACCGGCTCGTGCCCGGGTGAGCACGACGGCGCGCCGGCCCACCGGTGCAGGGCGGCTTCGAGACCGGTGACGGCGGCGGTGCCGGTGCTGTCGGAGGCCCAGGCGACCACCCCGTCCGGGCGCACCAGCACCCCGGTCGGCGTCGCGTGGTCGTCGGTCACGCTGCGCACCCGCCCGGGCCAGGCCGCGGCGAGGCGGGCGAACGCGCCGTCCGGCGTGCGGTCTAGCAGCAGGAACCCGCCGCCGTGACCGTGGTCGACCAGACGGGAGCCGTCCCTCAGCCACAGGTCGGGGACGAACCGGCCGACCAGGGGATGGTCACCGGGCAGGTCGATGCGCTGCGTGACACCGGAGATCTTCTTGACCGCGTAGGTCGTGCCGGCCCGGGTACCCAGCAGGTCGGCGACGACCTCCCGGAGCGCGGCCGACTTGGCGTCCCCGCGCATCACCCCGATCTGGGCCCGCGTCCAGTCCAGCACCCAGGCACCGAGGGGACGACGCTCGGCGTCGTAGGTGTCGAGCAGCCCTTCGGGAGCCCATCCGGTGACCACGGCACCGAGCTTCCAACCGAGGTTCATCGCGTCGCCGACCCCGAGGTTGAGCCCCTGCCCGCCGAACGGCGAGTGCACGTGCGCGGCGTCGCCGGCCAGCAGCACCCGCCCCGACCAGTAGGTCGCGGCCTGGCGGGCGTTGTCCGTCCAGCGGGTCGCGGTGCCGCGCAGCGCGGTCAGCGTGACGTCGGTGCCCGAGACCCGGCGCAGACTGGCCTGCACCTCCTCGAGGGTCACCGGCGCCCAGCGGTCGGCGGGAGCGCCGCCGAACTCCACGGTCACCACCCGCCCGGGCTGTGGCCCGTAGCGGTACGCCCCCCGGGTCGACCATGCCCACCCGTTCACGAACACCGAGGGATCGGCGAGGTCCACGACCGGCAGGTGTCCGGTGAGTTCGGGGTCGGTGCCGGGGAAGTCGATGCCCGCGAGGCGGCGCACGGTGCTGCGCCCGCCGTCGCACCCGACCAGCCACCCGGTGCGCACCGTGCCGGCAGTGGTGCCGACGAGCACGGCGTCGCCGGTGTCCTCGAGCGCGGTGACCTCCACCCCGCGACGCACCGGTACGCCGAGCCGCGCGACATGGCCGGCCAGCAGCTCCTCAGCCACGGAGGGTTACGAGGCGCTGACCATGCGCCGGCTGGCCGGCGCGCTCGACACCGGCCCCGCCTCGCTCTACGCCCACGTGGTCAACAAGGCCGACCTCGACGAGCTGCTCATCGGGCGGCTGTGCGCCGGGCTCGTCCTACCCGAGCCTGACCCCGCCACCTGGCGGGAGCAGATCCGCGGCGTGTGCGCCCAGGTACGCGACCAGTACCTGAAGTACCCCGGAATCTCCCGCGCCGCGCTCGCCATGGCCCCCACCGACCTCGAGACCGTGCGCGTCACCGAAGGAATGCTCGCGATCCTGCTCGCCGGTGGCGTCGCTCCGCAGGCCGCCGCCTGGGCCGCCGACGCCCTCCTGTTGTACGTGGCCGCCTACTGCCTCGAGACATCGATCGCGCGCCAGCGGTCAGCACGTGATGACGCCGCCTGGGTCGTCGACCGCGACGAGCTGCTCCGCCGGTTCACCGCCCTGCCCGCCGAGACCTTCCCCCACACCACCCGCCACGCCGCCGAGCTCACCGCCGGCGAGGGCCACGACCGGTTCGAGTTCGCCCTCGCCCTGATGATCGACGGCCTCGCACACCGCTAGGGCCCGTCCGGCGGATCCGTTCGGATCAGCCCGGCGTCGCGGGCCCGAGGGGATCCGCCGGACAGGCCCCCATAGCCGGACGGCGCCGGCCGCGCACCACGCGCTAGGCCGTTCGGATCGGTTCTGCCGCGAACGGCTGTGCCACGCGTGCGGCTGGGGATCCTTCGCGCCGGGGGTAACCCATCGAAAGGATCTTCATGTCAGCTCATCCGCTCTGCCGCGCAACCCGGGTCGCGGCCATCGCCGCCCTCGCCGTCACGAGCACCATCAGCGGCGCCGGGACGGCGACCGCCGCCTCCCCCGAGGACCACCCGGTCCTGCTGAGCGTCAACCGTGCGGGAATCCAGGCGCCGGACAGCCACCAGGGCGGCCTGGTCAGCTTCCGGGTCCAGACCGACGACCCGAACGGCCGCCAGCTCCAGCTGTTGCGCCCGCACGACGGCGTCAGCATGGACCAGGTGCTGCGGGACCTGGCCGACTCGGTCAGCTCCACGCCGTCCACCGCGGCCTCCGGGATCCGGGCGGTCCACGGCGAGGCCGAGGCGCTGGGCGGTGCCATGGTCACCCGGCAGGTACACGAACAGTTCACCGAGGAGGTCTCCCCCGGCGCGGTCTACCTGGTGGACCTCACCGCACTCCGGGCCGACCCGGCCCACCCCGTGGTGAAGACCCTGAACCTGGCCGGCACCAGCGGCCAGAACGCCAACCAGATCCGCTACCCCGACGGCATGGTGATCCAGCAGAGCACCGAGGAGGGCCCGCGGTTCCAGACCGGGACCATGGACCACGCGCACCTGGCCTACCTGGTGCACAACAGCTCGGGCCAGATCCAGGAGATGGAGCTGCGGCCGGTCGTCGCGGGGACCACCGACGACCAGGTGCAGCAGTACCTGGACGAGGTCGCCGACGGCGAGAACCCGGCGTCGCCGTTCACCGGCCCGGGTGTCGGGCTCGGTGGCCTGTCGCCCGACCGTCAGGCCGCGGTCCAGGCCCACGGCCTGACACCGGGCGACTACGTGGTGCTGAGCGAGGTGCCCGACGAGACCACGGGCATGTCACAGGCCGTCCTCGGCATGCACAAGGTCGTCACCCTTCAGTAGCCGGCAGGAGTCGTGGGGGGGGGGGGGGGGGGGGGGGGGAGGCGGGGGGGGGGGGGGGGGGGGGGGGGGGGGGGGGGGGGGGGGGGGGGGGGAGGGGG